>JABFXD010001039.1 GCA_013361925.1 Streptomyces sp.
AGGCGGAGTGGTGAATCAGGAGACGAGCGGCTTCGCCGGAGTGCCGTCCGTCGTGCCGCGCCCGGTCGCCGAACTGGGCCCGCTGCTCGACTGGTTGAGGGCAGGACGGCCGGCCGGGGAACGGCTCGACTTCCCGACCGGTACGGCACTGCCCGACGGGCGCCTCGACCTGTGCAAGCAGGAACTGGGCACCGAGGGGGCGTCCTTGGTCGCTCAGGCGCTGGGGGAGGGCCCGACACCGGTACGGCATCTGCTCCTCGGGACGGACGGGCTGGGCGACGCCGGGGCCGAGGTGGTGGCCGGGGCCGGAGCGAGTGCCGAGGTCGAGACGCTCTATCTCGGCTGCAACGGGATCACCGCGGGTGGCGCCTGTCGGATCGCCGACCAGTTGCGGGCTTCACCGCAGGTCGTCACCGGGGTGTGGCTCAAACGCAATCCGCTGGGTTCCGGTGGTGGCCGGGCCGCGGCCGAACTGGTCGAGTCCGCGCGGTCGTTGCGCACCCTCGACCTCGTCCAGACCGGTCTCGACGCGACCGGTGCCGCCGTCCTCGCCGACGCGCTGTTGGCCGCCGCGGACAACGGACGCCGCATCGAGCGGCTCTTCGTCGGCGGGAACCCGTTGGGCGAGGCGGGCGCGGAGGGGCTCGGAGTCGTGGTCGCCGATGGCGCGATCGACGAGCTGTACGTGTCCGCGGCCAGGTTGGGGGACGCGGGCGCCCTCCGTCTCGCCGACGCGCTGGAGCGGGCGCCGTACGGGCGGCTCACCCGGCTCGCGGTCGCCAGCAACGGCATCGGGTCACAGGCCGTCGCCCGACTCGTGACGGCGGCGACCACCGCGGGCGTCACCCTGCTGGACCTCGGCCGGGTGCGCGCGGCGGCGGTGCTCGGCGCGGCGGACAACCACATCGACCTGGCAGCCGCCGGCACGATCGCCGACACCCTGGCGACCGCCGAGCACCGCCTGACCCACCTCGTCCTCACCCACACCGGCATGCGCAGCCGCGAGGCCCACCGCCTCCTCGACACCGCGCCCCACGCCGTCACGGCCACCCGCTTCGTCCTGGGCCAGGGCATCGCGGCCAGCGTCAAACGACGCCTTGAGGCGCACAGCGCCCATCTGCCGCGGCCGGCGGTCCCGGCCGACGTGGCCGCCGTCCGGAGTGTGCACCGAACAGCTCCACCCGACGCCTGACACCGGGCACCGGTCACCTACTGTCTCCGCATCCCCAGGAACACCTCCGTCCAGAACCGCTGCTGCCGCTCCGACGCCCCCACCAGATACGTCGCCCGCAGCTTGGCCGGCAGCAGCGCCACCAGGCGGGCCACCACCGCGCGGTGCTTCTTCAGCTGGGACAGCTCCGCGTTGGCGAGGATCTGGTGGACCACGTCCGTGTCGTTGCCGCCCTCCTCGGACCGCTCGGCCGCGCGGCGCAGCCTCGCCTCCCAGGCGTCCGCGTCGCGGGCGAGCTCCCGCAGGCCGGTGACCTCACGGCCCCTCAGCCGGTCGAGGAGCGCGGTGAGCGGCACGGGCGCGTACTCGCCGTCGCCGAGATACACCGTGCCCATCTCCAGTGGCAGCCCCCGCCGGTGCAGCTTGATGAGCCGCTCCAGGGTGCGCTTGGTGATCCAGGCACGGCCGTCCTCGTCGATGTCGTGCTTCCACCACTCCAGGACCGTCTCGGCGTCCGCGCCGTAACGGGCCAGCAGCCACTCGTTGGCCGGGATGTCCTGCGGATCGACCTCCAGGGAGGCCGTGAAACGCGTCGCCTGCGCGATGTTGTTCCGCGACACCAGCAGCTTGCGGCCCAGATGGTACGGCGGGTTCTGCACCGCGATCTGCGCCCGCAGGTTCTCGATCCGCCGCCCCGCGAGCGACCACTCCTGGGTGATCTCCATCAGCTTGGCGAACGCGGCCTTGTCCTTGGGCCGGTTGTACTCGTCCCACACGATGGCCTTGGGCTCGGGGCCGGTGAAGTGGGCGGCGAGGAGGTGGTCGAGGGTGCCGTCGGCCGACGGGACCGGCGCGCACAGGTCCTCGACGTTCGTCACCGGCAGCGAGAAGTACAGCGGCTCCCGGCCGAGGCCGGCCCGCACCGTCTCCCGCACCAGCTCCGTCTTGCCGCACCCGGGCGGGCCCTGGAGCAGCACCGTCCAGCGGTTGCGCAGGGCGGCGCGCAGCACCTGTCGTACCGGGTCGGGAATCGTCGACGGGTTGGCCACGCCCACCGCCTCGGCGATCCGGTCGAGGATCTCGTGCGTACGGTTCTGCCCCGGCTTCCCGTCCGGGCCCGGCTCGGCCAGGCGCAGCCGGTCGCCGTCGACCAAGGGGAGGCCCCAGCGCAGCGGGAACCCCTCCTTGGCGTTGGCGAGGACGTGGTCGAGCGTGCGCGGGGACAGCAGTTCGCGCAGGGCGGGGGAGAGGGACGCCCACAGCGAGAACACCGGACGCAGGTCCCACGGGCGGTACTTGGCCGCCAGATGCCGGCGCCACGAGGTGTCGTTGGCCGTGATCCGCAGCGTGACCATACGGTCCAGGAGCGCGAGGTCGCCGCGCCGGGCCGATGTCTCCGTCAGCGACTCGTTGTCGGTGAGGAAGACGCCGACGCAGCCCAGCGCGCGCAGGTCGTGCTCGCCCAGCGTCCAGTTGCAGGCGATCTGCATCAGCTGCGACTGGATCGTGTCGCCCGCCTGGAGCGAGTCGTCGATCAGCAGCACGAACGGCGTGCCCGGCTTCAGCTGGCTCATCACCAGCTGGCGCAGCACCAGTTCACCGGTGTGCGGGTCGCGCACCGGCGCGTTGACGAGCAGGTCGTCCGGCGTCAGGTTCGCCGCCGGGACGTACACCAGGGTGGTGTCCGGGTGGGCGTGGGCGAGGTGGGAGAAGAACGTCGCCGTCTTGCCGATGCCGTGCTCGCCGAAGATCTGGCCCGTCTGCCCCATGTCGATCATCGCGTCGATGAACGACTCGAGCCGCGAGGCGGTCAACTTCTCGGTGTCCGTGGTCATTTACCGTGATCCTGTGGTGACGCGATGGCAGTCCATCGCCGGTGTGTGCGTCTCGGGCCACTCGCTGCCGCCCTCGGTGATCAGCCA
>JABFXD010000372.1 GCA_013361925.1 Streptomyces sp.
TGCGTTCGGCACGGTGGGCGTCGGACGCACGGCGAGCGCAGGGGCACGCCGGGGTGCCGTCCGCGGCGCGAGCCGTTCCGCACTCCGGGCAGACAGGGCCTGCCTGTTCACTCACACGTGCTCCCTCTTCGTACGAGGTCCAGAGTCTAGACAGAAATGGCACACACAACCTGCACAACAGTTCGAGGATCGGAATCCTGGCGTCCGCACGGCCGGGATTCGGCCACCGGCGCAGGGCGGGGTAGGTTCCTCGGCGTGAGCCGCTCGGGGGAGGAAGCCTGCGTATGAAGTCCGAGACCACGCCCTCGCCGGCCGTGGCGGAGCCGCACGACGGATCAGCCGTCCGGATCGGCGTCCTCGCCCCGCTGACCCGGCCCGGGTGGACCGAGGCGGGCCACCATCTGCTCGCGGGGGTCGAGTTGGCCGTTCGCGAGGTCAACGACACCGGTGGAATCGTCGGAAGGCCGCTCGAACTCGTGGTCCGGGACACCGCGGCCGACCCTGAGAAGGCCGCGGCGGCCGTGACGGAACTGGCGGAACGGGGAGTGGCCGCCCTGGTCGGGGAGTATCACAGCGTGGTCGCGCGCGCCGCGGCCGGCCGGGCCGACGCCCTCGGGCTGCCGTACCTGTGCTCGTCGGCCGTGCTCGACGCGCTCACCGAGCAGCCGACGGACTGGGTCGCGCGCCTCTCCCCGCCGCAGTCGCGCGGCTGGCGGGTCTACGCGGACCACCTCCTCGACGCGGGCCACCGTCGCATCGCCGTGGCCACGCAGCCGAGTGTCTACTGGGCGACCGGGACCCGCGTCCTGCGCGACCACTTCGCCGCGCGCGGCGGCACGGTCGCCGAACTCGACCTGAGCGCGCTGGCCCCCGCCGCCGTCCGCGACGCGCTCCTCGACCAGCGCGCGACAGCGCTCCTGCTGCTGGCCGGCCATCCGGAACCGGCCGTGCCGATCGTCCGGTCGGTCCGCCGCGACGAACGCCTCGCCGGCATCCTGATCGGTGCCCCGGCCGGACAGCCGGAGTTCGCCGAATGGGCGGCGCTGCTGGGTGCCGAAGGCACCGCGATCCCCTTCCTGCGCTATCTGCCCGAACGCCTCACGCCCCTCGGGGCCCGGGTCGAGACGCTCCTGCGCGAGCGGCTGGCCGTCGCGCCCTCCTTCGTCGCCTTCGAGGGCTACGACACGATCGTCGTCCTCGCCGAGGTGCTGCGCGCCCACGGCACGGCGCGGGCACGGATCGCCGCGTCCTGGCCGAGCGTCGCGGTGGAAGGCACCCGTGGCCTGATCCGGTTCTCCCGGACACCCGGCATCGGGGTCTGGCAATGGGCCTGGGCATCGATCCAGGTCGTCGACCGCGACCCGGCACGCCCCGATCGCTTCCGGGTCCTGCGCACCGGCTGAGCGGCCCTCGCCTCCGCGTCCGCGCGTCGGCTTGTAGCATGGTGATCCACTTCCGGAGGACAGCATGCGCGCCCGAGACGACGCGGACTCTCTCGACCAGGCCACCAGCGAGTTCCTGACCGCACGCCCACGGCTCTTCGGCATCGCCTACCGCATGCTGGGGAGCGTCGTGGAGGCCGAGGACATCGTCCAGGAGGCGTGGCTGCGCTGGCAGAACACCGACCACGCCGAGATCCAGGACCCGGCCGCCTTCCTGGCCACGGTCACCTCCCGGCTGGCCATCAACCTCGCTCAGTCCGCGCCCAAGCGACGGGAGGCGTACGTCGGGCCCTGGCTGCCTGAGCCGGTGGAGACGAGCGCGGATCCGCAGGTGGGCGCGGAGCGGGCGGAGGCGGTCGATCTGGCGGTGCTGTTCCTGCTGGAGAAGCTGAACCCGGTGGAACGGGCCGCGTACGTGCTCAGAGAGGCCTTCGACTACCCCTACCAGCGCATCGCGGAGATGCTGGAGACCAGCGACGCCAACGCCCGGCAGCTGGTCAGCCGGGCCCGCAGGCACCTGGCGGCGGAGCGCCGGGAGCCGGTGAGCCCCGCCGCTCACCGCAGGCTGCTGGAGGTGTTCCTGTCCGCCGCGCGGACCGGTGAGCTGTCGGTCCTGGAGGAGGTCCTCACCATGGACGTCGTCAGCTACACCGACGGCGGCGGGATGCGCGGAGCCTCCAGGATCCCGGTCATCGGGCGTCCGCACGTCTCCAAGTTCATCGTCGCCTTCGCGCCGCGCTTCTGGCCGGGTACCGAGGAGCGCTGGGTCGAGGCCAACGGCCGGCCCGCCGTCCTCGTCACCGCCGGTGACAAGGTGCTGGCCCTGGTCTCCGCCGAGGTGTCGGAGCGCGGCATCGAGCGCCTCCTGTGGGTCCTGAACCCGGCGAAGCTGGCCCCGTTCGTGGCCTCTCTGGACGGCTGAGGCACCCACCGCGTCACCGGTGACCGACGTTCTGCGCAGCCAGTCCGGCGCAACCGTGTCACAGGCGGGAGGGCTGTCCGGTCTTGTCTGGTGCAGAACGCATTCACGCACAGCACCGGAAGGAATTCCGTCATGAAGGTCGTAGTGATCGGTGGCACCGGGCTCATCGGCTCCAAGCTGATCGGCAGGCTCGAGGAGTACGGGCACGAGGCGGTCGCGGCAGCGCCCAGCACCGGAGTCAACACCCTCACGGGCGAGGGGCTGGCCGATGTCCTCAAGGGCGCGTCGGTCGTCGTCGACGTGTCCAACTCCCCCTCCTTCGAGGACGCGGCGGTCCTGGAGTTCTTCCGCACCTCCACCGCCAACCTCCTCAAGGCGGAGTCCGAGGCCGGAGTGGCCCATCACGTGGCCCTGTCCGTCGTCGGCACCGACCGTCTGCAGGCCAGCGGCTACTTCCGTGCCAAGCAGGTCCAGGAGGAGTTGATCAAGGCGTCCGACGTGGCGCACACCATCGTCCACGCCACGCAGTTCTTCGAGTTCGCGAAGGGTCTGGCCGACGGCATGACCGACGGGGACACCGTTCGTCTGCCCGATGCCAAGATCCAGCCCATGGTCTCCGACGACGTGGCCGCGGCCGTCGCCCGCGCCTCGGTCGGCGATCCGGTGAACGGCGTGGTCGAGACCGCCGGACCCGAGGTGTTCCAGCTGGAGGAGTTCATCCGCATGGG
>JABFXD010000369.1 GCA_013361925.1 Streptomyces sp.
GCCCCAGTTCACCCGGGACGCCTGGCTGAATCTCAACGGCGAGTGGCAGTTCGAGATCGACCGGTCCGACACCGGTCTGGAACGCGGTCTCACCGACCGCGACCTGGCCGACCGCATCCTCGTCCCGTTCTGCCCGGAGTCCGAGCTGTCCGGCATCGGCGAGACGGACTTCCTGGAGGCGGTCTGGTACCGGCGCACCGTGACCGTGCCCGCCGAGTGGGCCGACGCCCGCGTCCTGCTGCACTTCGGGGCCGTCGACCACGACACCACCGTGTGGGCCAACGGCCTGGAAGTCGCCCGCCACCGTGGGGGCTTCACCCCCTTCACCGCCGATCTCGGCGAGGTGGTCGCGGCCGGGGAGGAGCTCACGGTCGTCGTCCGCGCCCGGGACAGCCGCCACGGCGTGCAGGCCCGCGGCAAGCAGGCCACCTGGTACGCCAACTCCCACTGCCACTACACCCGCACCACCGGCATCTGGCAGACCGTGTGGCTCGAACCGGTCCCCCGCACCGTCGCCCTGCGCCGCCCCCGCATCACCCCCGAACTGGCCACCGGGTCCTTCCTGGTGGAGCTGCCGCTGTCCGCGAACGTCGCCGGACACCGGGTACGTGCCACGCTCAGCGATGCCGACGGCGTCGTCGTCACCGCCGAGGGGCGCGCCGATCTCGATCTGTGCCCGCGGCTGACGCTCGCCGTACCCGAGGAGCGGCAGCGCACCTGGTCCCCGGACGACCCGCACCTGTACGACCTCGCCCTGGAAGTCCTCGGCCCGGACGGGACGCTCGTCGACGCCGTGCGGTCCTACGCGGGCCTGCGCTCGGTGTCCGTGCGCGGCAAGGAACTGCTCCTCAACGGCCGGCGGGTGTTCCAGCGGCTGGTGCTGGACCAGGGCTACTACCCCGACGGGCTGATGACCGCGCCCAGCGACGCCGCGCTGGTGCGGGACATCGAGCTGGGGATCGCGGCCGGGTTCAACGGGGCCCGGCTGCACCAGAAGGTCTTCGAGGAGCGCTTCCTCTACCACGCCGACCGGCTCGGCTACCTGGTGTGGGGCGAGTTCGGGGACTGGGGCTGCGAGACCGGCGTCCGCGACGACAACCAGCGGCCCGACGCGTCGTTCGTCACGCAGTGGCTGGAGGCCCTGGAGCGGGACCACTCACACCCCTCCATTGTCGGCTGGTGCCCGCTGAACGAGACGTACCAGAACCTGCACGACCGCATCACCGTGCTGGACGACGTCACCCGCGGCATGTTCCTCGCCACCAAGCAGGCCGACCCGACCCGGCCGGTCATCGACGCCTCCGGCTACGCGCACCGGGTGCCGGAGACGGACGTCTACGACTCGCACTGCTACGAGCAGGACCCGGCGGCGTTCGCCAAGACCATGGCCGGTCTCGCCGAGGACCGGCCCTACGTCAACACCGGTCCCGAGGGCCGCACCTGGTCCGTGCCCTACCGCGGACAGCCCTACTTCTGCAGCGAGTTCGGCGGGATCTGGTGGGACCCGGAGGCCGCCGCCGCGGCCGGTGACGACGCGGAGAGCTCCTGGGGATACGGCGAACGGCCGCGCACCGAGGAGGAGTTCGTGGAGCGGTTCCGCGGCCTGACCGGTGTGCTGCTCGACGACCCCGGCATGTTCGGCTACTGCTACACCCAGCTCACCGACGTCTTCCAGGAGCGCAACGGCGTCTACCGTTTCGACCGCTCCGAGAAGGCCGACACGGCGGCTCTGCGCGAGGCCCAGCGGCGCGGCGCGGCGTACGAGAAGACGCCGTAACCCCGGACCACCACTCCTCGTGAGCGGACAGACCGCCTTCCGCCCGAAATTTACATCGATGTAAGTACGGATGCGTGGGGCTGGCGGCACGCGGACTCCCCTCCCGCGCCGCCAGCCCCCGGAAAGGACCTCCATGACCGGCACACCCGCCCAGGTCGGTCGCCACGGACCGACCAGACGCCGCGTCCTGACGACAGCACTCGCCGCCGGCGCGGCCGCCCTCGGCGCCGGAGCGCTCACCGGCTGCGGCTCGGCCCTCGCCGCCGACGACGGCACCACCGTACGGCTGTGGGACCTGTTCAGCGGAGCCGACGGCGGCCTGCTCAACGACATGGTGGCCAAGGCCCGGCCCGACATGCCCGGCACCCACGTCGAACGCACCGTCCTGGAGTGGGGCACGCCCTACTACACCAAGCTCGCCATGGCCTCCGCCGGCGGCCGGGGACCCGACGTCGCCGTCTCACACATGTCCCGGCTCGCCGGATACGCGCCCACTGGGCTCCTGGACCCGTGGGACCCGAGCGTCCTGGCGGAATACGGCATCGACCCCAGCGACTTCGCCGACGCCGTGTGGTCGCGCACCCAGTTCGACGGCAAGACCTACGCCATCCCCCTGGACACCCACCCCTTCATCGTCTTCTACCACCCCGGGCCGGCGAAGAAGGCGGGCCTGCTCACCGCCGACGGCACCCTCGACACCGACGCCTTCTCCTCCCCCGACCAGTTCCTGGCCGCGGGCAGGGAACTCGCCAAGGCGTCCGGGAAGCAGGGCATCGCGTTCGGCTACGTCACCGACACCGCGCAGTGCTGGCGGCTCTTCTACGGCCTCTACCACCAGACCGGCGGCCGGTTCGACCTGCCTGAGGGCGGCCCGGCCGAGGTGGACGTGGACCGCATGGCCGAGGTCATCTCCTTCATGGCCCGGATCGTCGACGGCACCGTCAACCCCCGCAGCCTCGACTACGCCTCCGCCATCGCCTCCTTCGTCAACAACCAGACGGCGATGATCCTTTCCGGCGAATGGGAACTGGGCACCTTCCGCACCACCGACAAGAACGTCGGCGGGGCACCCTTCCCGACCGTGTTCGGCACCCCGGCCGTCTACGCCGACTCGCACTCCTTCGTCCTGCCCCGTCGCGACCATCCCGACGACGAGCACCGACACCGTACGCACCGCACGGTCGCCGCACTGCTCAAGGCCGGGCAGATCTGGGCCACCGCCGGCCACATCCCCGCCTACACCCCGGTCACCGAGACCACCGCCTACGCCGCGCTCACCCCGCAGTCCCACTACGCGCGGGCCGCGGACCACGTCGTCCTCGATCCGGCGGCCTGGTTCGCCGGAGCGGGCTCGGACTTCCAGAACGCGATGTCCCAGGTCCTCCAGCAGGCGCTCCTGGGCGACATGAGCCCGGACCGCGCGGCACGCGCGATGGTACGGCGCCTCAACACCTTCCTCTCCAAGCCCAGCCCGGCCTGATCCGGCCGCGAACCACCCGCGCAGGAGGCACAACGATGTCCTCTCCCCTCGCCCCGTCCCGCACCGGGACGCCCCCGGCGCGCCGGATCCTCTCCCCCGGCCCGCTGTTCGCCCTGCCCTTCCTCGTCCTGTTCGCCCTCTTCATGGTCTGGCCCCTGGTCCAGGGACTGTGGATGAGCTTCACCGACACCTCGCTGTCGGCCCACACACCCAGCTTCATCGGCCTCGACAACTTCTCCGAGGCCCTCCGGGACGCCGAGATGTGGCGCGCCCTCGGCCACACCGTGTGGTTCACCGTCCTGTCGACCGTCCCGCTCGTCGTCGTCGCCCTCGGCATGGCGCTGCTGGTCCACACCGGACTGCCCGGCCAGTGGGTGTGGCGGCTGGCCTTCTTCGCGCCCTACCTGCTGCCCGTCGGCGTGGTCACCCTGATCTGGGCCTGGCTCTTCCAGGGCGACCTCGGTCTGTACAACCAGCTCCTCAACGCGGCCGGCCTCGACTCCGTGGCCTGGCTGAGCGACAAGTCGGTCGCGATGTGGGCGATCGTGCTCACCACCCTGTGGTGGACCGTCGGCTTCAACTTCCTTCTCTACCTCGCCGCCCTCCAGTCCGTGCCCGACCACCTCTACGAGGCGGCGGCACTCGACGGCGCCGGCGCCTGGCGCCGCCTGTTCTCCATCACGCTGCCGCAGCTCAGCCGGATCACCGTCGTCGTGACCGTGCTCCAGGTCCTGGCCTCGCTGAAGGTCTTCGACCAGATCTACCTGCTCACCAAAGGCGGTCCGGACAACTCCACCCGCCCGGTCATCGAGTACATGTACGACGTCGGCTTCACCGGCTACCGGCTCGGCTACGCCTCGGCGATCAGCTACGTCTTCTTCGCCCTCGTCATCCTCGCCTCCGCGGCCCAGTACGCCGCCCTCCGCCGCCGGGAGAACTGACCATGGCCTCCACCACCGAACTGCCCGCCCGCAGCCCGAAGACCGCACCCCGCTCCCCGGTCATCCGGGAAGTCGCGGCCCGCAGACACCGTGCCGAGGCCCGCCGCACCCACCTCTCCCTGGGCGAGAGCCGCACCGCCCGCACCCTCACCTTCGCGGTACTGACCCTGCTCGCACTGCTCTGGCTGCTGCCGGCCGGCTGGGGACTGCTGACCGCGTTCAAGTCGGAGCAGGACGCCAGCGATCCCGTCCACTGGCTGTGGCCGCAGCACGGCTTCACCCTCGACGGGTTCCGCAGTGTGTGGGAGCGCGGCGACCTTCCGCTGTGGATGTTCAACAGCTTCCTGATCGCGGCCGTCGTCACCGTGATCACCGTGGCCGTGTCCGCGATGGCCGGCTACGCCTTCTCCCGCACCCGGTTCGCGGGCCGCAAAGCCCTGTTCACCCTCACCGTGGCGGCCGTCCTGGTGCCACCGCAGATGCTGATCGTGCCCTGGTTCCAGCAGATGCTGACCCTGAACCTGGTCGACACCTACGCGGCCGTGATCCTGCCGCAGACCGTGGCGCCGGTGATGGTGTTCATCCTGAAGCGGCACTTCGACTCCCTGCCAAGCGAGTTGGAGGAGGCCGCGCGCATCGACGGCGCCGGACACATCCGCATCTTCTGGTCCGTGCTCCTGCCGCTGTCCCGCCCGATGCTGTCTGCCGTCGCGATCTTCGTGTTCATCGGGGCCTGGAACAACTTCCTGTGGCCCTTCGTCTCCACCTCGGACCCCGACCTGATGACCCTGCCCGTCGGCATCACGTCGGTGAAGGACGCCTACGGCGTCCAGTACGCACAGTCGATGGCCTCGGCCGTGCTGGCCGCGCTGCCGCTGGTGGTCGTCTTCCTGTTCTTCCAGCGGCACATCGTCAAGTCCGTCGCCACGACGGGACTCGGCGGTCAGTGAACCCGCCCGCCGGCTGAAAGGCACCCCGCACTCAGGCACCACTCATCCCACGGAGTCGCCCATGAGCACATCCCCCCGCACGGCCCGCACCGCGGCACTGCTCGCCCTGCTGCTCGCCGTGATGTTCTCCCTCGTCTCCACGCCCACGTCGACCGCGGCGCCCCAGGCCGCGGCCGCCACCAGCACCACCTTCCGCAATCCGCTCAACACCGGGCCCGACCCGTACCTGACGTACTTCAACGGCTCCTACTACATGACCACCACGCAGGGCGGCAGCATCCGCATGTGGCGCTCGCCGTCCCTGGCCACCCTGCTCGCCTCCGACCCCGTCACCGTCTGGACCGACACCGACAACTCCCGCAACAAGAACATCTGGGCCGCGGAGTTCTACCGCTTCGACAACCGCTGGTACCTCTACTACACGGCCGACGACGGCGTGGACGACCACCACCGCGTCTACGTCCTCGAATCCGACGCCGACTCCCCCACCGGCCCCTACCACTTCAAGTCGGCGCTGATCCCGCCCAACCACACCAATGACTTCGCGATCGACCCCAGCGTCTTCACCCACAACGGCAAGCTGTACCTCGCCTACAGCGGCATCAACGCCTACCAGCACAACGGACTCAACATCGCGCCCCTGTCGAACCCGTACACCGTCTCCGGCAACGCGGTCGCGATCGACGCGGCGGGCGGCTGCGCGGAGGTGCGCGAGGGGCCGGAGTTCCTCCACCGCAACGGCCGTACCTGGATGACCTATTCGGCGTGCGACACCGGCAAGCCCGACTACCAGCTGTGGATGCTGTCCCTGGCCGACGGCGCCGATCCGCTGGTGGCCGCCAACTGGCGGCAGCGCAGCGGCGCGGTGTTCGCCCGCAACGACGCGGTCGGCGTGTACGGCCCCGGCCACCACGCCTTCTTCAAGTCCCCTGACGGCACCCAGGACTGGATGGTCTACCACGCCAAGACGACCTCCCAGTACACGTACACCGACCGCACCAGCCGCGCCCAGAGGATCAGTTGGAACGCCGACGGCAGCCCGAACCTCGGGACGCCGCTCGCGATGGGCGCCACGCAGAATCTGCCCGCCGGCGATCCCGGTTCGGGCAACCACTGGATCAACGACGACGGTCGCTCCAACGGTGACGGCACACTCGCCTACACCGGGTCGTGGAACTCCGGCACCGGATGTGCGGTGCAGTGTTTCTGGGGCGACGACCACTGGAGCGACCAGGCCGGCAACACCGCGACCTTCACCTTCACGGGCACCAGGATCGCGCTGTTGTCGGTACGCGACACCGGCAACGGCATCGCCGCGATCAGCGTCGACGGCGGGACGGAGACCCGGGTCGACTTCTACGGCGCGATCCGCACCGGTGAGACCGTCCAGTACGTCAGCCCGAGACTGGCCTCCGGCCGCCACACCCTGCGTGTCCGCGTGACCGGCGAGCACAGCGGCCAGTCAACGGCCTCCTTCGTGAGCGTGGACCGGGCCGAGGTGTACACCGACTGACCTGGCCGGACGGCGGCCGGACACCCACCGGCCGCCGTCCAGTACCGGGCCGGGCCGCCCACCCGGTCGTCCCGTGACGGTTGGTCAACCGAGTGCTGCGTGAGGTCTGGACAGCCTCAGGAGGCCGTGCTGTCATACCGCTGTCACAGGATTTCCAACGTTGAAAAGGCTTATGCCGGTGCGGACTCCCCCTCTCGCCGGGCCATGGCCTCTTGCGCGAGGAAAGGTTCGATGACACAACACCGCACCCACTCAAGACCGGGCTTGTGGGCCCTGCTCATCGCGGCCGCCCTGGCTCTGCCCTCCCTGGGGCTGCTGCCCGTCGCCACCGCTGCGGAGCAGCCGAGCGTGACGCCTACGTCCACGGTCGCCGAGGCCGCCGTTCAGACGCACGGGCTCAAGGGCGAGTACTTCAGCATGTCGGCGCCCGGAGCCCGCGACTTCGCCAAGCTCGGCGGCACCCTCCTCGACCCTCAGATCAACTTCTCCGGACTGACCAGTACCTTCCAGGAGTTGACCGGCCAGACCGAACACACCACCGCACGGTGGACGGGACGGATAACGGCACCCTCGACCGGCGACTACACCTTCTACGCCATCGGCGACAACGGCTTCCGGCTGTACATCGATGGCAAACCCGTCATCGACCACTGGGTGGGCGACTGGGACAAGGAACAGACCAGCGCACCCGTCCAGCTGACCGCCGGTGAGCAGCACGACTTCCGCCTGGAGCTGTTCCAGGACACCGGCGGAGCCAACATGTATCTGCGCTGGTCGACACCGACCCTGTCCAAGCAGCTCGTGCCGATGTCGGCGTTCACCCCGCCCGGCGACTTCGAGGTCTACCCGGTCGAACCGACCGTCGCCACGGACGGCAAGCGGGTCCGACTGCGCTTCGACGGCAGGACTGGCGGCCTCCAGGCGGTCAAGGACCATCTGGAGATCCAGGCCGACACCACCGCGATGCCCGTCAAGTCCGTCGCCGCCTACCCCGGCGACCCCAACTCCCTGCTCATCACGCTCTCCGAGGCGATCCAGCTGAACCAGTCGGTCAGGGTCTCCTACGACGGCCAGGGCGGCCTCTCCGTCGGCGGCGAGAGCGTGCCGAAGCTGATCCGCTATGCCGAGAACGCCTCCACCCACCGGCTCACCACGGAGTGGGGCGACAAGCTCGACACGAAGCATCCGCTGCCGGAGTACCCGCGCCCCCAGCAGGTGCGCTCGGCCTGGAAGAACCTCAACGGGCCCTGGCAGTTCAGCGCCGCCGAGGCGGGCGAGACCCCGGTCTTCGGCAAGAAGCTCGACGAGAAGATCATCGTGCCGTTCGCCGTCGAGTCTCAGTTGTCGGGGCTGGAGCGGCACGAGGACCACATGTTCTACCGCAAGCTGGTCGACGTACCCAGCAGTTGGAAGGTCGGCAAGAGCGGACAGGCCAACCGGCTGAAGCTCAACTTCGGTGCCGTGGACTACCAGGCGACCGTGTACGTCAACGGCACGAAGGTCGCCGAACACACCGGCGGCTACAACGCGTTCACCGCCGACATCACCGACGCACTCAAGGGCAGTGGTCCGCAGGAGATCGTCGTCGCCGTCACCGACACCGGTGGCGCCAACCAGCCCATGGGCAAGCAGTCCACCAACCCCGGCGGGATCTTCTACACGCAGACGTCGGGCATCTGGCAGACGGTGTGGATGGAGCCCGTAGCCGCCACGTCCATCGATGACATCGTCACCACGCCCGACATCGACACCTCGACGCTGGCCGTGACGGTCGACTCCCAGAAGGCCTCCCCCTCGGCACGCGTCGAGGCCGTGGCCCGGGACGCGAAGGGCAAGGTCGTCGGCAGGGTCAGCGGCCCGGCCGACAAGCAGCTGACGCTGCCCGTCGCCAAGCAGCACCTGTGGAGCCCGGACGACCCCTACCTCTACGACCTCGACGTCAAGCTCACCGACGGCCGCGCCACCGACAAGGTGGCCAGCTACTTCGGTATGCGCGAGATCGGCGTGAAGAAGGTCGGCGGCTTCAACAAGCTCGTCCTCAACGGCAAGCCGATCTTCTCCCTCGCCACCCTCGACCAGGGCTTCTGGCCCGACGGTCTGTACACCGCGCCCAGCGACGAGGCCCTCGCCTTCGACCTCAAGGCGCACAAGCAGCTCGGCTTCAACGCCGTCCGCAAACACATCAAGGTCGAACCGGCCCGCTGGTTCTACCACGCCGACAAGCTCGGCCTGCTGGTCTGGCAGGACTTCGTCTCCGGGAACATCACCGACGAGAGCGGCCAGCAAGCCTTCGTCGAGCAGGGCCGGGAGACCATGCGCCAGCACCACAACGCGCCCTCGGTCATCGGCTGGATCGTCTTCAACGAGGGCTGGGGCGAGTGGAGCCGCGAGGAGACCGGCCGGATCACCGAGGCCGTGCGGGCCGCCGACCCGTCCCGTGTCGTCAACGCCCACAGCGGTGTCAACTGCTGCAACTCCAAGGGGGATTCAGGCAAGGGCGACATCATCGACCACCACGACTACAACAACACCGACCCCGCCTTCCCGGACGACACCCGGGCCGCGATGGACGGCGAACACGGCGGGTTCGTGCTGCGCACCCCGGGCCACATGTGGCCGGGCGCCCCGACCGTGATCTACAGCGGGGTCAACTCCAAGGAGGAGCTGACCCGCAAGTACGTGGAGAACACCGAGCAGTTCTACCTCGCGCAGGCCGGCGCGGAACTGTCCGGCTCGGTCTACACCCAGATCACCGACCTGGAGAACGAGCTCAACGGCCTCTACACGTACGACCGTCGGGAGATCAAGGTCGACGCGGCCCAGGTGCGGGCGGCCAACCGCAGGGTGATCGCCGCGGGCGCTGCCGCCGGCTCCCGCAAGGCGCTGACCGGCGGCCGGTGGAGCCTGGACGAGAACACCGGCACCACCGCCGCGGGACAGGGGCCCGACACCCAACCCCTGACCCTGCGCGAGGGCGCGTCCTGGACGCCCGGAGTCAGCGGCAGCGCCCTGAAGTTCGACGGCCAGAAGCAGTACGCCGAGACCGCGGGCCCCGTCGTCGACACCTCGGGGAGCTACTCGGTGGCCGCCTGGGTCCGTCTCGACCAGCTCCCCGGCAACTACGCCACCGCGGTCAGCCAGGACTCCCGTGCCACGGCCAACTCCTTCTACCTCCAGTACGGCCACGGCAACTTCGCCTTCAGCACGCCCGGTGAGCGGCGCGCCCAGGTGGCCACGGCCGTGGAGACGGGCCGCTGGTACCACCTCGTGGGGGTGCGGGACGCCACGACCAACGAGATCCGCCTCTACGTCGACGGAAAGCTCGCCGCCACCACTACCGGAGGCGCCGCCTACCCGAGCACCGGAGGGCTGACCGTGGGCCGCGCCCACTGGGGCGGCTCGAACGTCGACTTCTGGAACGGCGCGGTCGACGAGGTGCACGCCTTCGACAAGGCGCTGAGCGCCGAGGAGGTGAGCGGCCTCTACAGCGACGAGAAGCCCTGATCCTGCCCCGCATGAGCCGGCCCCGTCCACGGGAGTCCAACTCCCGTGGACGGGGCCGCTTCACGACTTCGGACGACTGTCAGGGCGCCCAGGGCGCCTCCACCGACCAGGTCGTGTCCTGCGTGAACAGGGCGGGGCTGTCGTAGGTGTGGGTGCCGCCCGGTGTGGCGAGCCAGAGTTCGGCGTTGTAGTGACGCAGGTACTGCTCGGGGAAGTTGTAGGCGGACAGGCGGACGCCGCCGTTCGCGCCGGGGACCGGGCAGAAGGTGGCGTCGGCGCGGAACACGTCGGTGGTGCCGGACTCCTTGTAGACGCGGTAGTCGCGGTGGCGCAGGTACTCGCCCGGGTAGTTGCGGGACTCGAAGCTGTAGCACGTGTTGTTCGCCAGGCCGGGGACGATCTTCCAGGTGGCGTCGTTCTTGAGCAGGGCGTCGCTGCCGCTGCCCACGACCGCGGTGAAGACCGCGCCGTCCTGGTGGCGGACATAGCGGTCGGTGTAGCCGGGGGTGGTCACGCGCAGGGACTTGTACTGGCCGGTGGGCAGGGTGGTCGGCGTGGGGGTGCCCTGGGAGGCGTCGATCAGGGCCCGGTTCGCGGCCCGCACCCTCGCCTCGTCGACCTTGACGACCTGGCGGTCATAGGTGAGCAGGCCGTTGGCCTCGTTCTCCACGTCGGTGATCTCGGTGTAGACCGACGCGGACAGCCCGCGGGGCATGCGGACCTGGCGGATGGCGTCGATCAGGCCCACGAAGCGGTTGTTCAGGTTGGTCTGGCTGGGCTGGTCCTCGTAGCTGAAGCCGCCGCCCGGGTACCACTCGTGGCCGGAGACCTTGTAGCCCAGTCCGCCGAACTCTCCGAGCACGGCGGCTCTGGTGGTGCTGGGCACGGTGGTGCCGGGCCCGACGTAGACGTGGTGGTCGAGGAGGTCGCCGTTGCCGCCGTCGACGGCTCCGCAGCAGTTGACGCCGCTCATGTTGTCGACGAGGCGTGAAGGGTCGTACGCCTTCACCTCGTTGGCGATGCGGGCCTGGTCGTACTGGCCCCAACCCTCGTTCTGGTTGACCCAGACGACGAGCGAGGGTGAGCTGCGGTGCTGGTCGATGATGCGGTCGTACTCGGCCTCCCATTGGGTGCGGGCGGCGCTGTCGGGGGTGCGGGTGTCCATGGCGGGCATGTCCTGCCACACCAGCAGGCCGAGCCGGTCGGCCCAGTAGAACCAGCGTTGCGGCTCCACCTTGATGTGCTTGCGGACCATGTTGAAGCCCAGGTCCTTGTGCTTTTGCAGGTCGTGGCGGAGTGCGGCGTCGGTGGGCGCGGTGTAGATGCCGTCGGGCCAGTAGCCCTGGTCCAAAGTGCCGGTCTGGAAGACGAACTTGCCGTTGAGGACGGGCCGTAGATGGCCGCCGACGCTCGCGAGGCCGATGGTGCGCATGCCGGTGTAGCTGCCGACCGAGTCGACGACGGTGGAGCCGGAGAGCAGGTCGGCCTTGACGTCGTACAGGAACGGGTCGTCCGGGGTCCACAGGTGGGGGCTCGGGACGGGGACGGTGAACTCGCTGCCGACCGCACCGGTGGCCGTGCCGATGGTGGTGCCGCCGGTGGAGACGGTGACGCGGGCCTGGTGGCCGTTGATGCCGGTGCCGCGGACGGTGACCTTCAGTCTGCTGTTGGCGGGGTCCGGGACCAGGTCGAGGCGGGTGACGGCGGCGGAGGCGGTGGGCTCCAGCCACACCGTCTGCCAGATGCCGGAGGCGGCGGTGTAGAAGATGCCTCCGCCGGAGTGCGGGGCGACGTCACGGATGCGCTGTTTGCCGATGGCCTGGTTGCCGGTCTCGGTGGGGTCCCAGACCGAGACGACGACCGTGTTGGTGCCGCCGTTGAGCAGGCTTGTGATGTCGAACGAGAAGGCGTCGTACCCGCCGTTGTGCACCGCGCCCGCCTGGATGCCGTTGACCCACACGGTGGTCCGCCAGTCGCTGGCACCGAAGTTGAGCTGCACGCGGCGGCCGTTCCAGTCGGCGGGGACGGTGAAGGTGCGCTTGTACCAGAGCTTGTCGTTCTGCGTGATCTTGCGCTGGATGCCGGAGAGGGCGGACTCGGCGACGAAGGGGACCCGGATCTGTTCGGTGAACGTGGCGGGCCGGCCGGCGTCGGCGGAGGTGACCGCGAAGTCCCAGATGCCGTTGAGGTTGGCCCAGTCGGGGCGGGTCAGCTGAGGCCTGGGGTATTCGGGCAGGGGGGTGTCGGTGGGGACCTGGTTGGTCCACGGGGTGGTCATCGGCGACGGCTTGGGCGTCCACGCCTGCGCGGCGGCGGTCGCGGTCCCGGTGGCCGTCAGGGCCAGCGCGGCGACCGTCGCGAGCGCGGCCAGCACGGTGGTCGCCCACCGCAGGCGGTGTCTCAGCCGGGCCAACTGCCCCTGCTGTACGGGTACTCGACGCATCGTGACTCCTTGTGTGGTGGGGGCGGGGAGACGTGCGCGTGCGAAGGCGGCCGGGGCGTGGGCTCCGACCGCCTGGAACCGGAGGCGGCGGCAGGCTTGTCGGGCCTCGCCGCCGTCCGGGGTCTGTCACATCAGTTGCCGTCTGCGGCCCAGCCAGGTCTGGGCGATGACGACGACGGCCAGGAAGGCGCCGCT
>JABFXD010000526.1 GCA_013361925.1 Streptomyces sp.
CTGCACTGTGACCGCTCCTCGTCGAACCCGTGTCCGTATGTACGGCTTACCTCTTACGCAGGTCTAAGGGTGCCATGCCGCGTCCCTTCGGCCCGCATCGGCATGGACGCTGTGACTCGACCCACGTGGGTCAGGCGGGCACCCTGTCCCCGGCCAGGTTCTCGATCATGCGGCGGGTGCTGGGGCCGACGACGGCCGCCCACGGCTGCGGGGTGTCGGTCAGCCAGCCGGCCACGCGCGCGGCGAAGCCCGGGATCCGACGGCCCAGGTCGACGAGCGCGCGGTCGAAACGAGCCGCTCCGTCCGGGGTGCGGACGAGGAGGAGACCGATGCGATGGACAAGGTCGCACAGACTGTCGCCGTCCTCTCCGTGGGAGGCAGTGGCGCGCAGCAGCGTCTCCAGTACGGCCGGCGCCCGCTCATGCCCCAGCAGGTGGGCGAGCAGCTCCCGACGCAGGGGACGCGAGGCCGGCGCTCCGGGGGTGGCCAGTACGGTGGCCAGCGCCGACCGCACCTCCTCGGGGCCGTCCTCCAGCAACCCTGTGACCAGCGGGAACAGCACGGCTCGGGTGCCCGGCCCCTGGTCGAGGCGCCGGTCGACGTACGCGGCCACGTCCGCCGCGGTCTCCGGGCGCTGCTCCACGGCCTCCCGCACGAGTGCGGCGATCCGACGGGCCGGCGTGGGCAGGGTGACGTCGGCGAGCGTGCGCAGCGCCTCGCCGGCGCCGGGTCGGCGCAGCCGGGCGCGGAAGGCGTCGAGCACCGGCTCCGGGTGGGTGGTGAGGGCGGCGACCAGGGCGCTCGGCGGGAACTGCGGGTCGCCGGCCGCGAAGTGGCCCAGGGCCTGCGGGAGATGACGGGCACGCGTGCGTGGATCGCGGACGAGGAGTGCGAGCGCGCCGCCGTGCAGGGTGCAGTCGGCGGGGCGGGCGAGGAGGGCGAGGGCGGCGTAGCGCAGCAGTTCGCGGTCGGCCTCGGTGGTCACGTGCGGGGCGGCGCGCAGGCCGTACGCCACCGCCGCGACCCGCCGGTCGGGCCGTTCGTCGTGCGCCCACCGGTCCACCGCACGACACACCGCCGACGGCTCGTCCTCCGCGAGCCCCGCGAGCAGTTCGTCGGCCCGCCGGTGCGCGCTGTCGACCAGTACCTCCGTCAGATCGTCCAGGGCCAGCCGCCGATGGGTGTGCAGCAAGGCCTGCGCCGCCTTGGCGACGGTCGCGTGCGGGGTCGCGGGCAACGGGCGCTCGTCGTCGAACCAGCCGGTGAGATGCGGCTGTACGGCGGTGGGGGCGTCGGCGAGGAGTTGTGAGGCCGCGTCCAGGAAGCGGGGGGCGGTGTCCTGCGGGGGGCCGTCGGCCAGGACGAGCCGGCGGAGGAGGTCGAAGAGGGTCACCGGCGGGATGGGGAGGGCCAGCCAGAAGGTGGGCGGGAAGTGGGAGGTGACGGGGTGTTCATCCTCGTGTTCACCCTCGTGTTCCTGCTCTTGTTCCTGCTCTTGTTCCTGGTCCCGCTCCCGGCCCCGCCAGTCGACCACCCGGTCCGCCAGCAGCCGCAGCACCCCCGTGTACGGGGTCGCGTCGGGCACCCGGAGCAGGGACTCGCTGAGGAGACGGGCCGCCCACCAGGAGTGCGGGTCGGCGTCCAGCGCCTGGATCAGCTCCTCCAGGCGGAGGGCGAGGCTCGGGCTGCCCTGCTGGCGGGCGAGGAGGAGCAGGGCCTGGACGACCGGGCCGATGCGGTGGTGCGGGACGGGGAGCGGGTGCTGGTCGGTCGGCTGGGTACGGCGGCGGTGGACGAGGGCGCGCAGAGCCTCGTCCAGGTCGAGGTGGACGCCTTGGATCCAGTCGGCGAGTTCCTCGTGGGCGAAGCGGTAGCCGCTGCCGGCGGGGACGAGGAGGCCCTCGGTGAGGACGGCGGAGGCCCAGCCGGTGCCGCCGCCGAGCCGGGCCGGGGCGGGGCCCCAGGGGAACACCGCCTCGAACGACTCCCGGTCCAGTTCGCCCTGACCGGGGCCGAGGCTGCGGCGGGCGGCCTCGTGCACCTGGCCGGAGACCCTGGCCGCGAGGCGGCGTACGGCGGTGCCGCGCAGGCCGTTCTCGGCGGCCAGGCGCACGGCGATACGGAGGCACATCAGGTCGAGGTAGGCCGAGAAGACGTCGTCGCGGTCCACGCGCACGTGCGGGGCGTCGGTGCCGGGGAGGGCGGCACGGACCTCGGCCAGGAGACGGAGGGTGAGGGGGTGGCGGGCGTCGGGGTCGCGCAGGATGCCGTCCGGGATGCGGTAGCGCGCGCGTGCCGTGCGGGCCTCGTCTTCCTGGAGGTCGGTGAGATGGACGCAGCGGGTCTCGGCCCTGCCCGTACCTCCGTCCGGAGGCTCGCTCACCCCTTCTACGCCATCGCCTTCAGCACCCCCGAACTGAGTGCCCCCGTACAGCATCTCCCCCGGGAACGCCGCCCCCGCCGTCTCCCAGTACTCCGCCCGGCACGCCACCACCAACCGTGCGCCCGACTCGCGCAGCCACCGCGCGGTGCCGTCGGTCCAGTCGGGGAGGCGGTGGGCCAGCACGGGCGGCATCTCCTCGGGGCCGTCGAGGAGCAGGAGCAGGGGGCGGCCCGCGGCCCGCGACAGACGGGCGAGCCGGGTGGGGGTGAGGTCACCCAGGTCGCTGACGTGCGCGGAGCGGGAGGCGGCGACGATCCTCGCCGCGCGGGTCAGCGCCCGGCTCGCGGCGTCCGCGACCGAGGTGTCCTCGTCCCTCAGGTCGGCGCCGCGCAGCCAGAGCGTCGGCGCGGGGCGGGCGCCCCGGTCACGGCGGGCGGCGAGGGAGGCCAGTTCCGTCGTACGACCGCTGCCGGGGGGCCCGACGAGCGCGAGGACGGCGGCGTCGCTCTCGGCGAAGGCGTCGAACTCCGCTGCGGTGCCCGCCCGTTGGACCGGTTCCACCGCGCCGGCGCCGAGGGGGCCGACGGGGTCCGCCGCCGCCCCGCCGACGAATCCGGCCAGTGTCCCGGGCGGCCCGTCCTGGCCCACCGACGTGGCCGTCAGTTCCAGGACGCCCGCGAGGTTGAGGTCGGTGCCGT
>JABFXD010000745.1 GCA_013361925.1 Streptomyces sp.
GTCCGCAGCGCCAGCGCACTCGCGAGCACCATTTCGGTGTCCCGGGTCACCCGCACGGGCATCTTCTCGATCAGCCCGTCCGTCCGCTTCGCCGCCCACGCGTCCAGCGCCGCCTGGTCGGCGGCCTCGTCCCCCGTCAGCACGCCGTGCGCCGCCGCCGGCAGCCCCGCCTCCCACCGCTCCCGCAGCTCCAGCGTCCGCCCGGTCCACAGCCCGAGGGCCGAGTCGAGGCCCCGCATCCGCCCCATGGCACCCAGCAACTCCCGCGCGGCGCCCGCCGATTCCGCCGCCGGCATCCCGACGGCCTCGGCCAGCTCCGCCCGGGCCGCGCCCGCCGCCCCGTCCGCCAGAAACGCCAGCAGCGGCCAGACTCCCGCCGCCGAGAAGACCGTCCCGCCCTCCGAGACCCCGGCCCACCGCGCGGTCAGCCCGTTGACCGCCTGAATCGTGGCATTCGTGACCACCGTTCCGCCCCCGCTCACCCTGCGCTTACCATGCGCCCAGTCGTACGACAGTTCGCCACCCCAGTCCGAACCAGGAGCACGGTACCCGTGTCCATACCTCCGCCTCCCGGCCCCCACCAGCCCCAGGGGCCCTACCCGCCGGGTCCCTTCACCCCGCCCGGGCCCTGGGGATACGGCTACGGCGGTTACGCGCAGCCGGTGCCCGTCAACGGCGTCGCCATCGCCGCCCTGGTGCTCGGCATCCTCTGCTTCCTGCCGGCCGTCGGTCTGGTGCTCGGCCTGATCGCGCTCGCGCAGATCAAGCGGAAGGGCGAGCGCGGCAAGGGCATGGCGATCGCCGGGGCCGTGCTGTCCACCGTCGGGCTCGTGCTGTGGACGGTCTCGCTGTCGACCGGCGTCGCCTCCGACGTCGTCGACGGGCTCAAGGACGCCGCGCGCGGTGAGGGCACCGCCTACGCGCTCGCCAAGGGCGACTGCTTCGACTCGGGCACCGGATCCCTCCAGGGCGACGCGTACGACGTCGACGAGGTGCCCTGCTCCCGCGCCCACCACGGCGAGGTGTTCGCCGTCGTCACCCTGCCCTCGGGCTCCTTCCCCGGCGACGACGAGGTCACCGACCTCGCGGACGACAAGTGCTACGCGCTCCAGGAGGACTACGCGATGGACGCGTGGGCCGTACCGGAGAACGTGGACGTGTACTACCTGGTGCCGTCCGAGGACAGCTGGACCTTCGGCGACCGCGAGATCACCTGCGTCTTCGGCGACATCGACGAGAAGAAGAGCCTGACGGGCTCGCTGCGCAACGACGCCACGACCCTCGACGCGGACCAGATCGCCTTCCTGAAGTCGGCCAACGCCCTTGACCGGGTGCTGTACGAGGAGCCCGTGGACTACGCCGAGGACGACCTCCCGGCGAACCGCGCGTGGGCCGCCGACGTCGACAAGGTCCTCGGCGAGCAGGCCGAGGCGCTGCGCGGCCACGCCTGGACCGGCGCCGACGAGAAGGCCGTCGCCGACCTCGCGGCCGACATGGAGGCCGCGCGCAAGGAGTGGGCGAAGGCCGCCGCCGCGAAGAACGTCGACGCGTACTACGTCCACTACGACGCCGGGTACGAGTTCGTCGACGGCGACACCACGGTCACCGCACGCAAGGCTCTGGGCCTGGCCACCACGGTGCCCTCGTACGACGAGGACTACGAGGGCGGAGGCGGCGGCGGGGACGCGGGCAACCTCGATGTGTGATCGCCGCTATAGCGGGGAGAAAGTGCCTGCGTAAAGCCTGAGGCGGGCACATGTCACTACATCGAGTGATTCTCTGGCCTTTGCTTGCACGGCTCAACCCACGGTTGCCACGCTGTTGCTGTCTGTACAACCTGATGGGAGCGGCCAGTGACTTTCGGTGAGCAGCCGGCGTATCTGCGTGTCGCGGGTGATCTCCGCAAGAAGATCGTCGACGGTTCGCTGCCCCCGCACACACGGCTGCCCTCCCAGGCCAGAATCCGCGAGGAGTACGGCGTCTCGGACACCGTCGCCCTGGAGGCCCGCAAGGTGCTGATGGCCGAGGGGCTGGTGGAGGGGCGTTCCGGCTCCGGGACCTACGTCCGCGAGCGGCCCGTGCCCCGCCGGGTGGCCCGCTCCGGGTTCCGTCCGGACGGCCTGGCCACACCGTTCCGCCAGGAGCAGGCCGACGGCGAGGCGCGCGGCACCTGGGAGTCCAGCAGCCGCCAGGCCGAGGCCAGTGTCGCCGTCGCCGAGCGGCTCGCGATCCGCCCCGGCGACCGCGTGATGTGCACCAAGTACGTCTACCGGGACAACGGCGAGCCGATGATGCTCTCCACCTCCTGGGAACCCCTCGCCGTCACCGGCCGCACCCCCGTGATGCTGCCCGAGGAAGGACCGCTCGGCGGCATGGGTGTCGTCGAGCGCATGGCGGCCATCGACGTGGTCGTGGACAACGTCACCGAGGAGGTCGGCGCCCGCCCCGGCCTCGCCGAGGAACTCCTCGCCCTGGGCGGTGTCCCCGGCCATGTCGTCGTGGTCGTCCACCGGACGTTCTACGCCTCCGGCCGCCCGGTCGAGACGGCCGACGTGGTCATCCCGGCCGACCGCTACCGGGTCGCGTACCACCTTCCGGTGAAGTAGCGCACACCTTTACGGCCGTTGCCCCGGGCGCCGGGTCAACGGCCGCCCTTTCGAACGGCGTTGGATTCTGGCCGTTCTCGCAGGTGGCCCCGTGCGCGCGGACACGCCCCTGACCGGACGCATCAACGCCCGCGCACGGCGCGTTCGATGCCGCACGCCCCCCACGTTCTGGCCGGTTGCGTACCTCTTTGTGAAAAGGCGTATTCGCTGCGTAAAGGTTAGGCGTAGGCTCGGGCATATGCGGATTGCGGTTTCCTTAGCGGGCGGAGCGTTGTCGGGAAGGAGCAGTGGGGGGCGATGAACGACAGCACGATCACTCTTCCCTGGCTCGTCATACGACAGGACGACAACGGCAACCGCTACCGCGTGGGCCGCTACGCCACCCGAGCCGAGGCCCAGAAGATCGCCGACAGCCTCGACGACCGCGGACACAAGCAGCTGTACTGGGTCGAGCGCATCGGCCAGAACGGCGAG
>JABFXD010000177.1 GCA_013361925.1 Streptomyces sp.
AGGGCGGCCGGGACGTCGGTGAGGGAGTTGTCCCGCAGCTCCAGGTGGCGCAGCTCGCGCAGACCGGAGACGGACGACGGCAGGCCGGTGAGCCGGTTGCCGCGGAGCCGGAGCTCCCGGAGGGCGTGGAGGGCGCCGATGTCGTCCGGCAGGGTGGTGAGGAGGTTGTGCTGGGCCCGGAGTTCGACGAGCCCGGTCATCCGGCCGACGGTCTCCGGCAGTGCGGGGAGCTTGTTCTCGCCGACGTTGAGATAGCGCAGCCGGGTGAGTGCGCCGAGGGTGTCGGGGAGTTCGGTGAGGTCGTTGTCGTGCAGGTAGAGGAAGCCGCTGAGGCCGGTCAGGGCCCCGAGTTCGGCCGGTACCGAGGTGAGGCGGTTGTGGCCGAGGTCCAGCGTGGTGAGCCGGTGGAGCCGGCCGATGGCGGGCGGGAGGTCCGTGAGGTCGTTGTCCGCGAGGATCAGGATCTGGAGCTCGGTGCGCTGCCAGACCGACTCGGGGATCTGGCCCAGGTGCCCGCGCCAGAGGTTGAGGACGGAGGGTGCCGTCACGCCCGCGCCCCGGCTCGCGCGCCGGCCGCCGCGGCCAGCACCCCGAGGATCTCGGCGATACGGCGGCGGAACTCCGGGTCGGTGACGGTCCCGTCCGCGCCGAGCATCCCCCGGTCCACCGGCAGTCTCTCGCAGGCCCGCTCCACGATGTCGGCGCCGGTGTAGCCGAGGACCGTGCGCAGGGTGGCCTCCGCGCCTCTGCCGCGCCCCTGGGCGGCCGCGCCGACCCAGGCGACCGGCTTGTCGCAGATCTCGGTGCCGCCGACCGTCCAGTCGAGCAGGTTCTTGAACGAGCCCGGCAGCGTCCCCGCGTACTCCGGGGTGCAGATCAGGATCCCGGCCGCCGAGTCGATCGCCTCCCTGAGCCCGGTCACGGGCGCGGGCAGCGGGTCGGTGTCGTCATCGGGGTTGAAGTGCGGAAGGCCGGCGAGACCGTCGTAGCGCACCGCCCGCACCCCCGCCGACGGCGCCACGGCCTGCGCGGTGCGCAGGACGGCCTCGTTGGTGGAGCCGGAGCGCAGGCTCCCCGACAGCAGCAGGATCACCGGTGACGTCGACATGGCCCCAACCTACGCCGCCCCCACAGGTGTTGGACGCCCGCTGAGCCTGTTACGCGAGCGGGCCGAGGATCTCCTGGGACTCGATGAGGCCCTGGTCGCTGGGGGCCTTCCCGTCGTCGAAGACGCGGGCGGCCTGCCGGGCGCGGAAGTCGAGGTGAGCCTCGGCCGGCCTCGGACAGCCGTGGCGGGCGCGGGCCTCGGCGGGCGTCAGCACCTCCGGTGTGCGGGGCGGGACGCCGAGCTTCATCGGTGCGATCACCGGGACGGTCGAGGGCGAGAGGCGTCCGATCAGGAGCAGTTCGAGCCGCGGGCTCAGATGGGCGAGCGCGAAGGCCGTCCTCATGACGGGCACGATGAGCGTGTCGAGGAGGCGGGACTGCCGGATGCCCGCCAGTTCGCGCATCCAGCGCGGCATGGTGGCGATCGTGGCGATCCGCTGGGCCCGCGCGACCGCGAGGCTCGCGGGCTTCGCCCACCAGGGCGTCGGCGGGAGGACGAGTTCGGCCCTGAGCAGATGGTGCATGGCCTGCCGGGCGATCGGACTGCCGGACAGCCGCGGGCGCATCTCCTCGAAGTACGCCCTCACCCCCTCCCGGCTGCGCGGGACGTCGTCGGGCGAGCAGGTCTGGAGCTCCGCGGCGAGGGCGCAGGCCTCCCAGTACTCGCTCTCCTCCCGCTCGGTGAGCTTGCCGGGGCCGTACTTCTCGTACGCGTAGAGGATCGAGTGCCAGCCGGTGAGCTGGATCCACAGTTGGGAGGCGGGGTCGTTGGCGTCGTAGGTCCCGCCGCCGTACGGCAGCTCGCCGATCGCCTTGGAGTGCACCTTGACCAGCACGTCCGCGGCCTTGCACACCTCACGGGTTCCGGCGAAGGCCACCATCGCGAAGTAGCGCAGGGTGCGGTCGTAACGGGTGCGGGAGCGGCGGTAGATGCCCTGGGTGGCGTGTACGGCGGCCACCAGCGGCGGGTCGAGTTCCTCGACGACGACGGCCCGCTGGAAGCCGACCGTCGGGGCGGTCGGATGGCTCCAGACCTTCCACACCACCGAGCCGGGCCCGAAGAAGCCGTAGTCCTCGTGCGGCAGGACGTCACCGCGCCTCAGCTTGGCCATGAAACCGCTCCCCACTTACGACACTGGTGTCGTAAATTAAGACACGGCTGTCGTAAACTGCCAAGGTGTCAGCGCCCACGACGTCCGAGGACAGGCCCCGCAAGCGGCGCCCCTACGCCCCGCGCGTCCCGATCGAGCAGCGCCGCGAGCAACTCCTCGACGCCGCCCTCGCCGTGATCGTGAGCGAGGGCTACGACCGGATCTCCATCGACGCCATCGCCAAGCGGGCCGGCGTCGCCCGGTCCGTGGTCTACGGCGCCTACGACCATCTCGACGCCCTGCTGACCGCGCTGCTCGACCGCCAGCAGGCCCGCGCCTCCGACCGGCTGCTCGCCACGATCCCCGACGACCCCGCGCAACGGAGCGACCCGGCCACGTTCGCCGCGGAGACTGTCCGCCGCATGTCCGCGATGCTCCGTCAGGACCCGGACACCTGGCGGCTGATCCTGGCGCCGCCCGGCAACATGCCCCCGGTCGTCCGCGAGCGCGTCGAGGCGGACAGGGACCGTTTCCGGCGCCGCGTCGAGGCGTGGCTCTCCCACCTCCCGGCCGACCGGAACGGCCCCGCCCTCGACGCGGCGATCCTCGCCCACGCCTTGGTCGCCTGCGCGGAACACTTCGGCCGCCTGGCCCTCACCGCCCCGGGGACGTTCGAACCGGAGCGGCTGATCGAACAGGTAAGGGTGCTCCTCGGCGCGCTGTGGCCGAAGCGGCACTGACCCCGAACACACGACAGCGCCCGAGCCGACCAAGCCGACTCGGGCGCCGCGTCCGTAGGCCCTGTGGGACTCGAACCCACAACCAATGGATTAAAAGTCCACTGCTCTGCCAATTGAGCTAAGGGCCCAGGCGATGTTGCC
>JABFXD010000262.1 GCA_013361925.1 Streptomyces sp.
CAGGCGTCGCTGCCCTTCACCAGGTCCTCGTCGGAGTGCTGGACCCAGACCACCGGGGCGCCCTCCTCGCGGGCCCGGTCGACGAGCGCGGCGATGGTGGCGACGACCGCGTCCCGCTCATGGGCGTCGGCCACGACACCCTTCTGGACGTCGATCACCAGCAGGGCCGTGCGGGGTCGTGCCTCAAGTGTGGTCATGCCCGCCACGTTAGACCCGGCCACTGACAATCACCCCGGCCTCCGCCTCCGCCTTCTTGCGCCGGCCCGCGACCAGGCCGCCCGCAGCTCCCAGCGACACCAGGCCCATCATCGCGGCGGCGAGGATTCCCTTGACCCCGTCCATCGTGAAGTACATCGCGACGGCCGTACCGCCGTTGAAGAGGAACAGGAACCACAGGGTGCCGGGCCGCGACAGGAACGCCTTGATCCGGGGCTTCTTCGCGATGCGGGAGCCGGCGATCAGCGCGACCACCGTGCCGGCGGCTGTGGCGACGTCCTTCTGGGTGCCGTCGAGGACGGCGCCCGCGCCCGCGCTCGCGGCGAGCCCGACCACGAAGCACTGCCACAGCAGCAGGTCGGCGACGAACTTCCTGACGGCGGCGAGGGGAGAGCTCATGGTTCCGGCCTTTCGAAACGGGGTTTCTGGATCTGTCGTCCAGCCTTCCGTTCCGGGGCCGCCGCCACGAGGGAGGGAACTGCCGAAGCCGTGGTGTAGCGCGCTACACCACGGCTTCGGTTCAGGATCCGTACGTCAGGCCCGTACGAGCTCCCGGTCCTCGTCCTTCTGGTCGTCGTCGGACTTGCGCAGCCCCTCGCCCTCGACGTCCACGTTCGGCAGGGCGCGGTCCAGCCACTTCGGCAGCCACCAGGCCTTCTTGCCGAGCAGCGCCAGCACCGCAGGGACGATCGCCATGCGGACGACGAACGCGTCGAAGAAGACCGCGATCGCGAGGCCGAAGCCGATCATCTTGATCATGGACTCGCTGGAGCTGATGAAGCCGCCGAAGACGGCCATCATGATCACCGCGGCGGCGACCACGACCCGGGCGCTGTGCTTGAAGCCGGTGACGACGGCCTGGCTCGGGGACTCGCCGTGGACGTACGCCTCCCGCATCCGGGTCACGAGGAACACCTCGTAGTCCATCGCGAGGCCGAAGACCACGCCGACCATGAAGATCGGCATCATCGACATGATCGGGCCGGTCTCCTCGACCCCGATCAGACCGCCGAGCCAGCCCCACTGGAAGACCGCGACGACGGCGCCGAGCGCGGCGAGCACCGAGAGCAGGAAGCCGAGGGCCGCCTTCAGCGGGACCAGGATCGAGCGGAAGACCACGATCAGGAGCAGGAAGGCCAGGCCGACCACCAGCGCCAGATACGGGATCAGCGCGTCGGTGAGCTTCTGCGAGAAGTCGATGTTCATGGCCGTGGTGCCGGTGACCAGGACGTCGGTGTCCGTGGCGGCCTTGACGTCCGCCCCGCTGTCCCGGATGGCGTGCACCAGGTCCTCGGTCTGGGTCGACGAGGGCTTGGAGTCCGGGATCACGGTGATGGTGAAGGTGTCCCCGGCCTTGTTGAACGCCGCCGGCGTCACGGTCACGACGTCGTCGAGGCCCTTGATCCGGTCGGTGACCTCGGTGGCGGCGGCCTTCGGGTCGGAGCTGTCCTTGGCGTCGCCGACGACCATCAGCGGGCCGTTGAAGCCGGGTCCGAAGCCCTCCGAGAGGAGGTCGTAGGCGCGGCGCTGGGTGGTGGAGGTCGGCTGCGAGCCGTCGTCCGGCAGGCCCAGTTCGAGGGAGGTGGCGGGCAGGGCGACGGCGCCCAGGCCGACGACGCCGAGGAGGAGCACGACGGCCGGACGGCGGATGACGAAGCTGGCCCAGCGGGTGCCGAGGTTCGGCTTCTCGACTGTCTTCGCGGCGGACTTCTTACGCTTCTCGCCTGTCGGACGGATCTTCTTGCCCGCGTAGCCGAGCAGTGCCGGGATCATGGTCAGCGCGATGAGGACGGCGATGACCACCGTGCCCGCCGCCGCGAGGCCCATCTTGCTGAGCATCGGCACGCCGACCACCGAGAGTCCGGCCAGCGCGATCACGACCGTGAGGCCGGCGAAGACCACCGCGGAGCCCGCGGTGCCGGTGGCCCGGCCGGCCGCTTCCTCGCGGTCGCGGCCCTCGGCCAGCTCGCCCCGGTAGCGGGAGACGATGAACAGGGCGTAGTCGATGCCGACCGCGAGGCCGATCATCAGCGCGAGCGTGGAGGTGGTGTCGCCGAGGTCGAGCGCGTTGGCGAGGGCGGTGATGGTGGAGACACCGATCCCGACGCCGATGATCGCGGTCAGCAGCGGCAGCCCGGCCGCGACCAGCGAGCCCAGGGTGATGACCAGGACGACCGCGGCGATCGCGAGGCCGATGACCTCGCCGATGGCACCCGGCTCGGCCCCGGCCTGCAGCGCGTCACCGCCGACCTCGACGGTCAGCCCGGCGTCCTTGGCCTCGTCCCCGGCCGCCTCCAGGGCGTCCCGGGTGGAGTCCTTGAGCTCCATGGAGGGGGCGTCGTAGGAGACGGAGGTGTAGGCGACCGTGCCGTCCTTGCTGACGGCGTTGGTCTTGTAGGGGTCGGTGACGGAGACGACCTCGGAGCCGTCGCCGAGCGCGGCCACGGTCTTCTCGACGGTCGCCTTGTTGGCGGCGTCGGTCATCTTCTCGCCCTCGGGCGCCTTGAAGACGAGCCGTCCGGTCGCGCCGTCCGCGCTGGCCCCGGGGAAACGTTGCTCCAGCAGGTCGAAGGCCTTCTGCGCCTCCGTGCCGGGGATCGAGAAGGAGGAGGAGCCCGCGGCGGGGGCGCTGGCCGCGCCGACGCCCGCGAGCGTCAGCAGGGCGACCCAGAGCAGGGCGACGAAATGCCGTCGCCGGAAGGCGAGCCGGCCGAGTTTGTACAGGAAAGTGGCCACGTGGGCGTACTCCCGGTCAGGTCGTGGGGTGGTTCAGGGACAGGGGTGATCAGCCCGGTGGGTGGCAGGCGTGATCGTCCCGACGACATGAGCGGGTACGTCAGGTGAAGGGGTCGTGCTGG
>JABFXD010000418.1 GCA_013361925.1 Streptomyces sp.
GGGGCAGCGAGCGCGGGTGGAACGGCGTACCGCTCGCCCGGAAGTGTTCGGCGGCCTTCCCGATGGCCTCCGGGCTCAGATCGGGGGTGACCTGGGAGAGGATCACATGGCTGCCGGGGGCGAGCTCGGCGACGTACCGTTCCAGCAGGCCGTACACGTCGTCCTGGTCCGGCTCCTCGCTCAGGTAGTGGGTGAGCGCCACCAGCGACAGGGCGATCGGCCGGGAGAAGTCCAGGGTCTGCGCGGCCAGGCGCAGGATGGTGTCGGGGTCGCGGACGTCGGCGTGCACATAGTTCGTGGCGCCCTCGGCGGTGCTGTGCAGCAGGGCCTGGGCGTGCCGCAGGACGATCGGGTCGTTGTCGACGTACACGACCCGCGCGTCCGGGGCGACCTCCTGGGCGACCTGGTGGAGGTTGGGCTCGGTGGGGATGCCCGTGCCGATGTCGAGGAACTGCCGGATGCCCGCCGCGGCCACCGTCCGTACCGCCCGGTGCATGAACCGCCGGTTGGCGCGCGCCCCGCGCACCACCGCGCCGTCCGTGGCGAGGATCCTGCGGGCCAGCTCCTCGTCCACCGGGTAGTTGTCCTTGCCGCCCAGCCACCAGTCGTACACGCGGGCCGGATGCGGCCGGGTGGTGTCGAGGATGGTGGGCGCGGCTTCCGGTCCGGTCATGCGGAATCTTCTCCTCGGTCCTCAGCGGGTTCAGTAGGTCGCGCGGCGCTCCCGCAGGATCTTCTTGGTGCGCTCGGCCGACGCGGCGCGCGCCGTCATGTGGTCCAGGACCTCCAGATGCAGGGAGACCTCCTTGCGGGAGTCCAGGTACAGGGCGCCGGTCAGATACTCGGTGAACGCCATGTCCGGCAGTTCGGGCTCGGCGAACCGGAAGAGGGAGAAGGGGGCGTACGTCCCCGGGTGCGGGCCCGCGGCGAACTCGGCGATCTGCAACGTGATCCGGTCGCGCTCGGCGAACTCCAGCAGCTTGTCCAGCTGCTCCCGCATGACCTCACCGCCCTGGCCGACCGGCCGGGCCAGCACCGTCTCGTCCATGATCACCCACAGGTGGGGCGGGTCCGGGCGCTCCAGGAGCTGCTGGCGGGCCATCCGCAGGGACACATGGCGCTCGACGGTCTCCGGGCCGGCCTGCGCGATCGTGCCCGCCTCCATGACGGCACGCGCGTACGCCTCGGTCTGGAGCAGCCCCGGCACGAAGTGCGGCTCGTAGGAGCGGATGATGCGGGCCGCGCCCTCCAGGCTCACGTACAGGCTGAACCAGTCCGGCAGCACGTCGTGGAACCGCTGCCACCAGCCCGGCTGGTTCGCCTCCTCGGCCAGCGCGACGAACGCGTCCGCCTCCTCCTCGGAGACGCCGTACGTCGACAGCAGCAGCTGCACGTACGGGATCTTCAGCGCGACCTCGGCCATTTCCATGCGCCGTACGGTCGCCGGAGCCACGCGCAGGACCTTCGCGGCCTCCTCGCGTTTGAGCCCGGCCGCCTCCCGCAGCTCCTGAAGCCGCTTGCCGAGCACCACCTGGCCCACCGTGGGCGCAGGCCGCCGCTCACTCACGCCACGCCTCCCCTACGCGCCGAAGTATCCGGGGCAGTGTGTCATGTTCCGCCGTCAGTCTCACGTGATCGGTGGTGAGGCGCTCGCCACGCGGGACGGCGGGGACGGTGGCCGGACAGCGGCGCGGCCATTACCCCGCGTGTAATCGACCGGTCGGCGCGGGCGCGGGATCGTGGAGTCACCGGGTTCCGGGGCGGCGCACTCCGCTCCGGGACCCGGCCCCACCCTCTTCCGTGCTCCAACTCGACCTCGACGGAGGCTGATTCGTCATGTCCGCAGCCCAGCTGTCCGCCCTCGCCCGCACCACCGACCCGCACACCGCGCTGCGCCGCTTCCTCGCGCTCGACGCGGTGGTGACCGGCGGCAACGGCCTCGCCTATCTCGCCGCGTCCGGGCCGCTCGGTCGGCTCCTCGGCGTCGGTTCGACACTGCTGCTCGAACTCGGCGCGTTCCTCGTGGTGTACGCGGCCGGAGTCGGGTGGCTCGCCGCCCGGCCCCGCCCGGCCGCACTGCCGGTCCGGGCCGTCGTCGAGGCCAACCTCGCCTGGGCGGTGCTGAGTTGTGTCGCACTGGCGCTGTGGCTGTCGCCGAGCACCGCGGGAGCCGTGTGGACCGTCCTCCAGGCCCTCACGGTCGCCGGGTTCGCGGCGCTCCAGTACATCGCCCTGAAGGCACGTCAGGACATGAGTCCCTGAAGGTACTTGGCCGTCGCCGGGTCGGCCGGGACGAACGTCTCGATGGCCAGCTCGGCGACGGTCACGTCCATGGGGGTGTTGAAGGTGGAGATGGACGAGATGAACGACAGCACCCGCCCCTCGTGCTCGATCCGCATCGGGAGCGCGAAGTACGCCGCCGCCTCCAGCTCCTCGCCGCGGTCCTCGTCCTCGCGGGCGAGCGGATACGCCGCCACCTCCTCGTACAGCGCCCGCAGCCGCTCCGAGCGGCGCAGGGCGATCTGCCGTTCCATCTGCTCCAGCAGATGCCCGCGCCACGCGCGCAGGTTGCGGATACGGGGAGCCATGCCCTCCGGGTGCAGGGTCAGCCGCATCGCGTTGAGCGGCGGTTCGAGCAGCCGCTCCGGGATGCCGTCGAGCAGCGTCAGGATGCCGCGGTTGGCGGCGACCACGTTGTACATGGCGTCCAACACCAGCGCCGGGTACGGCTCATAGCCCTGGATCAGCCGCTCGATCCCGTCCCGCAGGGCGTCGAGCGCCGGGGCGTCCAGCGGCGTCTCCGGGTAGTACGGGGCGTAACCGGCCGCCAGCAGCAGCGCGTTGCGCTCCCGCACCGGGACGTCCAGATGCTCGGCCAGCCGCAGCACCATCTCCTCGCTCGGCCGGGAGCGCCCCGTCTCGATGAAGCTGATGTGCCGCGCGGAGGAGTCGGCCCGCAGCGCCAGCTCCAGCTGGCTGACCCGGCGCTGCTCCCGCCAGGCCCGCAGCAGCGGGCCGACGCCCCCGTCGGTGGCAGTGGTGGTGGTCATACGACGACCGTAGACGAAGCCGG
>JABFXD010000706.1 GCA_013361925.1 Streptomyces sp.
CCGCAGACCGGGCAGGGCTCGCCGGTGCGGCCGTGGACGCGCAGGCCGCTCTTCTTCTCCGCCTTGAGCCGCCCGGCCGCCACTCCGCGCGAGCGTTCGACGGCCTCGGTGAGGGTGTCGCGCAGGGCCGCGTAGAGGCGTGCCGTCTCCTGCGGGGTGAGGGACGCGGCGAGTTTGAAGGGGGACATCTTCGCCGCGTGCAGGATCTCGTCGCTGTAGGCGTTGCCGACGCCGGCGATGAGGCTCTGGTCGCGCAGGGCGCCCTTGAGCTGACGGCGTTCGTCCGCAAGCAGTGCGGCGAGGCGCGCCTGGTCGAAGTCGTCCGCGAGCGGGTCGGGGCCGAGGCGGGCCACCCCCGCGACCTCCTGGGGGTCCTGGACCACGTACACCGCGAGTCGTTTCTGCGTACCGGCCTCCGTCAGGTCGAAGCCGGCGCCGGTCTCCAGGGCCACGCGCAGGGCGAGGGGGCCCTTGCCGGGGCGGGGCATGCCGCTGGGCAGCTCGTCCTTCCAGTGCAGCCAGCCCGCGCGGGCCAGATGGGTCACGAGATGCGGGCCGCCGTCCGTGACCAGGTCGAGGAACTTGCCGTGCCGGTGCACGGCGGTGACCTCGCGGCCTTCGAGGGCGGCGAGCGGAGGGTCGTACGTCTTCAGGACACTGATCGCGACGGGCAGCACCCGGACGATCTCATGGCCGACCAGGTGTTCGGTGAGGAAGTCCTTGAGCGCTTCCACCTCGGGGAGTTCCGGCATACGTCCAGGGTGCCATCCCCTGTCACGCGCGTCCCGGGACGACGAACTCGCACCACACGCACTTGCCGCCGCCCCGCGCCTCCACGCCCCACACGTCCGTGAGCAGGTCGACGAGGAGCAGGCCGCGGCCGGAGACCCCCGACTCCCCCGCCTCCCGGCGGCGCGGCAGGGCGCTGGAGGAGTCCTCGACCTCGACGCGCAGCCGGCGTTCGGGGCCGGCCAGGACCCTGAGGGTGACGATGGCGGAGCCCTCGGTGTGCATCAGGGCGTTGGTGATCATCTCGTCGGCCACCAGCTCGATCTCGTCGGCCCGCTCGCCCGAGCCCCAGGCCCGGACGGCGGCGCGGATCATGTGCCGGGCCTCGGCCAGCGCCTCCGGGTCGCCCGGGGCGACGTGCTGCTGGAGCCGCCCGCCGGACTGCGGGGCGTCCAGGCCCCGGCGGCGCAGCAGGAGCAGGGCGACGTCGTCGTCCCCGCCGCGTTCCTCGGCCACGTCGATGAGCTTGTCGGCGAGGTCGCGCACATCGGCGGGGCCGGAGCCGATGAGCGCGGTGAGGGTCTGCATGCCGTCGTCGAGGTCCGCGCCGGGCTGTTCGACCAGGCCGTCGGTGCAGAGGAGCAGGGTGTTGCCGGGGTCGAGTTCGAGGGTGGCGACGGGGTATTCGAGGCTGCCGAACTCGGCGGACAGGCCGAGCGGCAGCCCGCCCTCGACGGGGACCCGGCGGCAGCTCCCGTCGGTCTGCCGCACCAGGGGGTCGATGTGCCCGGCCCGGACGACCTGGACGACTCCGGTGGCGAGGTCGGCCTCGGCGTAGAGGCAGGTCGCGAAGCGGTCGGTGTCGAGTTCGTGGAGGAAGACGGAGGCACGGGCCATGACGGTGGCCGGGGTGTGGCCCTCGGCGGCGTAGGCGCGCAGCACGATCCGCAGCTGGCCCATGACGGCGGCGGCGTGGGTGTCGTGCCCCTGGACGTCGCCGATGACCGCGCCGACCCGGCCGCCGGGCAGCGGGATGAGGTCGTACCAGTCGCCGCCGATGTCCCGGCCGAGGGAGCCCGCGGCGGAGCCGGCGCGGTAGCGGACGGCGACGTCGGCGCCGCGCACGCTGGGGATGGTGCGCGGCAGCATGGCCTGCTGGAGGCCCGAGGCGAGGTCCTTCTCCTGCTCGTAGAACATGGCGCGCTGGAGGCTCTGCGCGATGCTGCTGCCGAGGGCGACGAGGACGTTGCGGTCCTCGGGTGAGAAGCCGTCCCGGTCGCTGTAGAGCAGGCCCATGGCGCCGATGGGCCGGGCCTGGGCGATCAGCGGCAGATAGGCGGCCGCGGTGATGTTCAGGCCGGTGATGTGCGGCCACAGGAGCGGGTAGCGCTCGGCGAACTCCTCCGGCGACTCGATGAAGCGCGGGGTCAGGGTGCGGACGACCTCGCTCATCGGGTACTGCTCGTCGATGCCGGTGACGTCGGTGCCGGGCACGAAGCTGCCCACGGGGCCCTCGGCGATCAGCCTGATGCGGCCCGCCTCGACCAGGCCCATGACCAGGCTGGTGGCGCCGAGGTGGGTGAGGCCGTGGGTGTCCTTGAGGACGTCGATGACGTCGTCGACCGAGCGGGCGTAGGCGAGGGCGGCGGTGGTCAGCTGGACGACGTTGGTCTGTTCCTGCCGGGCGGCGTCCAGGCTGGCCTGTTCGCGCCGGGCGGCGAGGTCGTCGAGCTCCTGGGTGGCGTCGCGGACGATGCCGACGATCCGGCGCGGGCGGCCGGTCTCGTCACGGCGGATGTAGCCCTGGGTGTGGGTCCAGCGCAGGGAGCCGTTGCGGCAGCGGATGCGGAAGTAGGTGCCGTAGTTCTCGCTGCCGTCCTTCATGGCCTGGGAGACCAGGGCGTCGAGCCGGTAGCCCTCCGGGGCCGGGACCCGGATCGCGAGGGTCTCCGGGTGGCCGTCGTATTCGTCGGGACGCAGGTCGAAGACCTCGTGGGCCTGGGCGTCCATGTGGAACAGACCGGTGTCCAGGTCCCAGTCGAAGCTGCCCATGCGGTTGAGCGCCAGAATCGGGTCCGGGTGGGCGGGCCAGTCGTCCGGGAGTGACAGGGCGCTCGCTCCCCGATCAACCATGGGGCCACCTTGCCAGGATTTGTCCGATTCTTCGACTGGGGCGGTCGCCGGGGGCATCAACTTCCGAAGACGTCCGTGGGGCTGTCGAAGATGCTGTCGGTGGAGACCGGCTCGTCAGGGCTGTCGGGGACGAGCCCGCCGCCGTCGGGCAGGTCGGGGGTGTCCGGGACGGTCTCGGGGCCGATGTCCTGCCCGGTGTCCGTGGGC
>JABFXD010000842.1 GCA_013361925.1 Streptomyces sp.
TATCGGGTGCTGTTCGCTCCGCGGCGGCGCAGGCCGAAGAAGACCGCGCCTCCGCCGATGGCGACCAGGGCGACCGCGATGCCCGCGATCATGCCGGTGTTCGAGTTGGCGCCGGTCTCGGCGAGGTTGGACTCGCCGGCCGCCGACGGGGCGCTGCTCGGGGTGGAGTCGGCGGGAGCCGTGCTCTCGCTCTCCGAGGCCGACGGGGCCGGGGACTCGGACTCCTCGGCGGGGGTGGAGGCGGACTCCGACGGCGACGGCGTGGCCGTCGGGGTCGGGGACTCCTCCGTCTTGCAGGCGGTGGCCGGGGTCGTCAGGTTCGGCTTGATGTCCTCACCCTTGATGTAAGGCTGGGCCACCACGTGGACGCGGTACTCCGCGTTGGGCTTCCAGGCCTCCTCGAAGGTGATGGTCGTGCCCTCCTTGGAGCCCTTGACCGTCTGCTCGCCGACCTTGCGGACGTCGGCGTTGTTCTCCACCAGGTACACGGAGACGGTGGCCTCGACGCCGGACTTGTCGACGTCGGTGACGTTGATGATGCCCTTGTCGCCGTCGCACTTGGCTTCGGCGGAGAACTCGTTGATGTTGCACGCCAGCGCGTTGCCGGCGGCACCGAGCGCGAGCGCGGCCGAGGCGGTGGCGACACCGAGGACACGCACGGAGCGGGCGACGGTGCGGCGGGATATGGACAGAACTGCCACGTTTGTCCTTTACGGGAAGCGCAATTGCGGGGGGTGGCAGGAGTGGTGAGGGAGCATCACGAGATGCGACAACACCATTCCCAAGAGGCTCACAGGTTTATAAGTGTGGCGTAAGTAGTGTCAACGCGTAAGCGCATCACAGGCATTGGCTTTGCCTGCTTATTAACCACCGAGACGTTTCAGCGCCGCCGGAGCCTCCTCGATTCGGTCAACGAGGGCGATTCGCGACTCCATCGAACGTTCCCGCGCAAGTGCCGTGAGCAGGGGCCAGGTCGGCAGCCGCTCGGTCCAGTGCGCCCGGTCGACGAGCACCATCGGGGTCGGCTCGCCGCGCGACTCGTAGTAGTTGGGCGTCGCGTTGTCGAAGATCTCCTGTACGGTCCCGGCGGCGCCCGGCAGGAACACCACCCCGGCGTTCGAGCGGGCCAACAGGCCGTCCTCGCGGGTGGCGTTGGCGAAGTACTTGGCGATGTGCGAGGCGAAGGGGTTCGGCGGCTCGTGGCCGTAGAACCAGGTCGGGATGCCGACGGAACAGCCGCCCCGGGGCCAGCGGGTACGGATCTCGAATGCGGCGCGCGCCCAGTCGCTGATCGAGGGCGTGAACGACGGCGCCTTGGTGAGGAGTCGGCACGCCTCGTCGAGCATCTCGTCCTCGAAGGGGGCCGCGTACGCGCCGAGGTTGGCCGCCTCCATCGCGCCCGGACCGCCACCGGTCGCCACCGTGAGCCCGGCGCGGGTCAGTTCGCGGCCGAGGCGGGCGGCACCGGCGTACGCCTCCGTGCCGCGGGCCATCGCATGGCCGCCCATCACGCCCACGACCCTTGCGCCGCCCAGGAGTTCGTCGAGGGCGTCGGAGACGGCGTCGTCATGCACGGCGCGCAGCGTCGACGCGTATATGTCGCGGTCGGCCTTGGTGCGCTGGAACCAGGCGTACGCGAGGGCGTCGGGGGTGTGTTCGTAGCCCTTCTCCAAGCCGTCGAACAGTTCGTCCGGAGAGTAGAGAAGGCCGCGGTACGGGTCGAAGGGGAGGCCGGGGACGGGCGGGAAGACCAGGGCGCCGTCCGTGCGGAGCTTCGCCGCCGCGTTCTCCCGCATGGGGCACCCGAGGAAGACGGCACCCGTGGTGTCGGTGGCGAGCAACTCCCTGGTCCGGTCGGTCAGATCGACGGCCTGGACGCGGAATCCGGCGAGGGTGCCGCGGGCCGAGACGACCGCGTCGAACTCCTCGACGGTCTCGATCTCACGGTCGTCGTGGTGTGCCGCATGGGCGGGGCTCGTCTGCACCCGCCCATGCTCGCACGCCCGTTCGCGGCTGGTGGATCAGCCCTGGACCGCCGCCGGGTCCATCCACACGACCTCCCAGGTGTGGCCGTCGGGGTCGTCGAAGGCGCGGCCGTACATGAAGCCCATGTCCTGGATCTTCGCCGAGGCGGTACCGCCCGCGGCGACGGCCTTCTCGACCAGCTCGTCCACCTTCTCGCGGCTCTCGGCGCTCAGGCAGACCAGCACCTCGCTGCTCTTCGTCGCGTCCACGATCTCCTTGTCGGTGAACGTGGCGTAGAAGGGCTTGGTCAGCAGCATCGCGACGATGGTGTCGCTGATCACGACGGAAGCCGCGTTCTCGTCGCTGAACTGGGGGTTGATCGAGTAGCCCAGCTCCGTGAAGAACTTCTTCGACGCGTCGAGGTCGTTCACGGGCAGGTTGATGAAGATCATCTGCTGGTAGGGCGTCGCGGTCATCGTGGTCTCTCCCATCGGGGTGCGTGCTGTTCGGTGGGTAGACCGGGGGCGGATCAGGAACTCATCGGCGCCCGGAGATTTTTTTCCCACGGGTTTCAGTGCGTGAGGGGGAGTGCCGCCAGCTCCGCCACGATCAGGGTGAGCGGGCCGAACAGCGCCAGTACCGCGCCTGCCCGCAGGGCCGCCGCGCTGCGGAGCATCGTCGCGGGGGCGCCGAGGCGCAGGAGGGCGGCGGTGGTGTCGGCCCGGGCGTGCTTCGCCTCCACGGCCGCGGTGGCGAGCGTGGCGAGGGTGCAGCCGGTGACCAGGAGCAGGCCGAGGGTGGTGAGCGGGCCGATGTCCGGGGTGCTCGTCGTCGTGTCGTGCAGGGTGGTCATGGCGTACGTGCCGGACGCGACCGCGCAGACCACGCCGAGGGGGCGGCCGATGCGGGTGGCTTCCGCCATGAGGACGCGGCCGGCCAGGAGGCGGAGGGCGCCGGGGTGGGCGGACTGGAGGAGCCGGCCGCAGAGGTGGGTGAGGCCGGGGCCGGCGAGGGCGAGGCCCAGTGCGGTGAGGAGCCAGCCGATGAGCGTGCCGGGGGCTCCGCCGGTGAGGCCGCCTGGGAGGGGGGTGGTG
>JABFXD010000013.1 GCA_013361925.1 Streptomyces sp.
CATCAGGGCGGTCAGGCCGTAGATGTGGAAGAAGGGCAGGACGGCGAGGATCCGGTCGCCGGGTTTCGCCGGCATCAGCGGTTCCAGCTGGGCGAGGTTGGTGGCGATCTGGGAGTGCGTGAGCATGACGCCCTTGGGGACGCCGGTGGTGCCGGAGGAGTACGGCAGCGCGGCCACGTCCTCGACCGGGTCGATGGCGACCTGTGGCTCGGGGGCCGTGGTGCCGAGCATGTCGAGGAGGGAGCGGTGTCCGGGGGCGCTGTCGCAGACGAGGATCTCCTCGATACCGCCGGAGAGTTCGGCCGCCCTGCGGGCCGTGCCGAGGAGGGGTGAGACGGTGACGATCCAGCGGGCCGCCGAGTCGGTGAGCTGCTTGGCGAACTCCTCCGCGGTGGCCAGCGGGTGCACGGTGGTGACGGAGGCGCCCGCGCGCGTGGCCGCGTAGAACGCGGTGGGGAAGGCGATCGTGTTCGGGCTGTGCAGGGCGAGCACGTCCCCCTTGCGCACCCCCGCCTCGGCCAGTCCCGCGGCCACGCGGCGGTGGAAGGCGTCCAGTTGGGCGTACGTGAGGGTGGTGCCGTCGGTGCCGTCGATCAGGGCGGGGGTGTCGCCGAACTCGGCGGCGCGGCCCAGCACGGCTTCGTGGATGGGGAGTTCGACGGTGGGGACGTCTGCGTACGCGCTGCGGAACATGGTTCCTCCAGGACGGCCTGATGGGCGGCTTAGTACGACTTGGGCAGGCCCAGGGTCTGGTGGGAGACGTAGTTGAGAATCATCTCCCGGCTCACCGGAGCAATACGAGCCACGCGCGCGGCGGTTATCAACGAGGCGAGCCCGAACTCGCGCGTGAGGCCGTTGCCGCCGAGGGTGTGCACGGCCTGGTCGACGGCCTTGACGCAGGCCTCGCCCGCCGCGTACTTGGCCATGTTCGCCGCCTCGCCCGCGCCGACGTCGTCCCCCGCGTCGTAGAGATGGGCCGCCTTCTGCATCATCAGCCGGGCCAGCTCCAGGTCGATGTGCGCCTGTGCGAGGGGGTGGGCGATGGCCTGGTGGGCGCCGATGGGGGTGTTCCACACGGTGCGGTCGCGGGCGTAGGTGATCGCCTGCGCGAGTGCGTAGCGGCCCATGCCGATCGCGAACGCGGCGGTCATGATGCGCTCGGGGTTGAGGCCGGCGAAGAGCTGGAGGAGGCCGGCGTCCTCGTCGCCGACGAGCGCGTCCGCGGGGAGCCGTACGTCGTCCAGCGTCAGCTCGAACTGCTTCTCCGCTGCCTGGAGTTCCATGTCGATCTGCCGTCGGTGGAACCCTTCGGCGTCCCTGGGGACGATGAACAGGCAGGGCTTGAGGCGTCCGGTGCGGGAGTCCTCCGTGCGGCCGACGATGAGGGTGGCGTCGGCGATGTCGACGCCGGAGATGAAGACCTTGCGGCCGGTGAGCAGCCAGTCTCCTGATGCCGGGTCGCGGCGGGCCGTGGTGGTGATGCGGTGGGAGTTGGAGCCGGCGTCGGGTTCGGTGATGCCGAAGGCCATGGTGCGGGTGCCGTCGGCGAGGGCGGGGAGCCATTCCCGCTTCTGGGCTTCCGTGCCGAAGCGGGCGATGACCGTGCCGCAGATGGCCGGGGAGACGACCATCATCAGCAGCGGGCAGCCCGCCGCGCCGAGTTCTTCGAGGACGATGGACAGCTCGGACACTCCGCCGCCCCCGCCTCCGTACTCTTCGGGGAGGTTGACGCCCAGGTAGCCGAGTTTGGCGGCTTCACTCCAGAGGGCTTCCCGGTCGAAGGTGCGGCCGTGGCGTTTGCCGAGGGCGGATACGGCGGCTCGGAGGGCTTTGTGTTCTTCGGATTCGATCGTGGGTGGCATGGGATTCCTTCCCGAGTGCGGGTTGTGTGTGGCTGGTCGCGCAGTTCCCCGCGCCCCTTTAGGGCGTTTCCACAACCGCAAGCAGAGAGCCGACCGCTACCTGTTGGCCTGGGGCGGCATGAAGGGCACTCAGCGTTCCTGTGACCGGTGCCGAAATGCGGTGCTGCATCTTCATCGCTTCGAGCCACACGATCGGTTCACCGGCCTCCACCTTTGCTCCGACCTCCAGGCCGTCGGCGATCCTGACGACCGTTCCCGGCATGGGGGCCACCAGGGAACCCGGGGCCAGCTGCGCCTTCGGGTCGGGGAAACGCGGCAGGGCCCTCAGCGCGGTCGCGCCGGCGTACACCTCGTCGGCGTACCTCGACACCTCGTACCGGCGCTGTACGCCGTCCACTTCGAGTACGACCAGACCCGTGTCGGCGTGCACCACTCGCACCCCGTCCGCCTCCAGGCCCTCCCGTCCCCAGCGGTACCAGACCTCGATCTCCTCGCCCGCCACCTCGTACCGCTTCACCTGGGCCTGTGACGGCACGTTCCGCCAGCCACCGCCGAAGCGGGAGCGGCCATGGGCGTCGGCCAGGGCGGCGGCCAGTGGGGCGTGCGGGTCGGGGGCGGGGGCTGCCAGGGACGTCAGGTGGCGGTCGTAGAACGCCGTGGTCATCGTGGCCGTCGTGAACTCCTCGTGGCGCAAGGAGTTCACCAACAGGGACCTGTTGGTCGTCGGGCCGTGGATCGTCGCCCTCTCCAGCGCGCCCGCCAGTTTGCGGATCGCCTCCGCGCGGGTGGGGGCGTGGGCGACGGCCTTGGCGAGCATGGGGTCGTAGTGGACGCCGATCTCGTCGCCGTCCTCGTAGCCGGTGTCCAGGCGGACGCCGGGGACGGTCAGGCGGTGCAGGGTGCCGGTCTGGGGTGCCCAGGCGGCTGCCGGGTCCTCGGCGTAGAGGCGGGCCTCGACGGCGTGGCCACGCGCGTGGGGAGGTGCCTCGGGGAGGGGCCGGCCCTCCGCCACGGCGATCTGGAGTGCGACCAGGTCCACGTCGAACACCGCCTCCGTGACGGGGTGCTCGACCTGGAGGCGGGTGTTCATCTCCAGGAAGTGCGCCGTGTCGTCGGCGACGAGGAACTCGACGGTGCCCGCGCCGACGTAGGAGACGGCGCGTGCGGCGCGTACGGCCAGCGTGCGCAGCTCTTCTTCGAGTTCCGGGGTGAGCCCGGGTGCCGGTGCCTCCTCGATGACCTTCTGGTGCCGGCGTTGCAGGGAGCAGTCGCGGGTGCCGAGCGCCCAGACGGTGCCGTGGGTGTCGGCGAGGAGCTGCACCTCCACGTGGCGGCCGTTCTCGACGTACGGCTCGACGAAAACCTCGCCGTCCCCGAAGGCGCTCGCGGCCTCGGCGCGTGCGCTCTCCAGCGCGGCGCTCAGCTCCTCCAGGCGGCGCACGATCCGCATTCCGCGCCCCCCGCCGCCCGCGGCCGCCTTCACGAGCACCGGCAGGTCGGACGCGCCGACCTCCCCCAGCGGCCGGAGCCCCATCAGCTCCTTCGCGCGTGTCTTGGACGCCATCGCCTCGATGGCCTCCGGGGGCGGGCCGATCCACACCAGCCCGGCGTCCAGGACGGCGCGGGCGAAGTCGGCGTTCTCGGAGAGGAAGCCGTAGCCGGGGTGCACGGCGTCCGCGCCGGCGGCGACGGCGGCCTTCACGATCAGGTCGCCGCGCAGATACGTCTCGGCGGGCGTCGCCCCCGGGAGTCGTACCGCCGTGTCGGCCACGCGCGCGTGGAGGGCGTTCGCGTCCGGGTCGGAGTGCACGGCGACCGTTCGGATTCCCAGCTCGGCGCAGGTGCGGAAGATCCGGCAGGCGATCTCGCCGCGGTTCGCGACAAGGACAGAAGTGATCATGGAAGTCACTGGGGATCCCTCACATCCGGAAGACGCCGAAGCCGCCGCGCGCACCTTCGTACGGCGCCGTGTGGATGGCGGACAGGCACAGGCCGAGGACCGTGCGGGTGTCGCGTGGGTCGATGACGCCGTCGTCGTAGAGGCGGCCGGAGAGGAACATCGGCAGCGACTCGGACTCGATCTGCTGCTCCACCATGGCCCGCAGGGCCGCGTCGGCGTCGTCGTCGTACGGCAGGCCCTTCGCCGCCGCCGACTGCCGGGCGACGATCGAGAGGACGCCCGCGAGTTGCTGGGGGCCCATCACGGCGGACTTGGCGCTGGGCCAGGCGAAGAGGAAGCGGGGGTCGTAGGCGCGGCCGCACATGCCGTAGTGCCCGGCACCGTAGGAGGCGCCCATGAGGACCGAGAGGTGCGGGACCTTCGAGTTGGACACGGCGTTGATCATCATCGCGCCGTGCTTGATGATGCCGCCCTGCTCGTACTCCTTGCCGACCATGTAGCCGGTGGTGTTGTGGAGGAAGAGGAGGGGGATGTCGCGCTGGTTGGCGAGCTGGATGAACTGGGCGGCCTTCTGCGACTCCGCGGAGAACAGCACCCCCTGGGCGTTCGCCAGCACGCCCACCGGATAGCCGTGCAGGGCCGCCCAGCCGGTGGTGAGGCTGGTGCCGTAGAGCGGTTTGAACTCGTCGAAGTCGGAGGCGTCGACGATCCGGGCGATGACCTCGCGCGGGTCGAAGGGGGTCTTCAGGTCGCCGGGGACGATGCCGAGGAGTTCGTCGGCCGCGTACTTGGGCGGCTCGGCGAGGGGCGGATCGCCGTACGCCTTGCGGTGGTTGAGGCGGGCGACCACGCGGCGCGCCTGGCGCAGGGCGTCCTGCTCGTCGACGGCGAAGTAGTCCGCGAGCCCGGACACGCGCGCGTGCATCTCCGCACCGCCCAGCGACTCGTCGTCGCTCTCCTCGCCGGTGGCCATCTTGACCAGGGGCGGACCGCCGAGGAAGACCTTGGCCCGCTCCTTGACCATGATCACGTGGTCGGACATGCCGGGGATGTAGGCCCCGCCCGCCGTGGAGTTGCCGAAGACGACGGCGACGGTCGGGATTCCGGCGGCGGAGAGGCGGGTCAGATCGCGGAAGATGGCGCCCCCGGGGATGAAGATCTCCTTCTGGGACGGCAGATCGGCGCCCCCGGACTCCACCAGGCTGATGCAGGGGAGCCGGTTGGCGAGGGCGATGTCGTTCGCCCGGAGTGCCTTCTTCAGGCTCCACGGGTTGCTCGCGCCGCCGCGCACGGTCGGATCGTTGGCGGTGATCAGGCACTCCACGCCCTCCACCACCCCGATGCCGGTGACGAGCGAGGCACCGACCTGGTACTCGCTGCCCCAGGCGGCCAGCGGGGACAGTTCCAGGAAGGGCGTGTCCGGGTCGAGGAGCAGCTCGATGCGCTCGCGGGCGAGCAGCTTGCCGCGCTTCCGGTGCCGGGCGACGTACTTCTCGCCGCCGCCCGCGAGCGCCTTGGCGTGCTCGGCGGTCAGCTCGTCCAGCTTGGTGAGCATGGCCTCGCGGTTCGCCCGATAGTCGGAACCCGACGTGTCCAGGGCGGAGTTGATGACCGTCACAGCAGGGCCTCCGGGATGTCCAGGTGGCGGGAGCGCAGCCATTCGCCGAGCGCCTTGGCCTGCGGGTCGAAACGGTGCTGGGCGGCGACGCCGGCGCCGAGGATGCCCTCGACGACGAAGTTCAGGGCGCGGAGATTCGGGAGCGGGTGCCGGGTGACGTTCAAGTCGGCGGTCTCCGGGAGGAGTTCGCGGAAGCGGTCGACGGTGAGCGTGTGCGCGAGCCAGCGCCAGGCCTCGTCGGTCCGGACCCACACGCCCACGTTGGCGTTGCCGCCCTTGTCCCCGCTGCGGGCGCCGGCGACGAGGCCGAGCGGGGCGCGTCGAGTGGGTCCCTGCGAAAGGGGTGCGGGCAGCTCAGGTTCCGCGGGATCTTCGAGTACGAGGGTGTCCTGGGCCGGCGCCACGGGGACACGGCGGCCGTCGTCGAGGACCGCCACCTGGTCGACGGCGCCCTGGGGGACGTACACGTCCTCGAAGACCCCATAGGGCGCGCCCTTTCCGGGTGGCGCGAGCACATGGAAGCCGGGGTAGCTGGCGAGGGCCAGCTCGATGGCGGCGCCGCTCAGCGCCCGCCCCACCGCGTCCTGTTCCGGGTCCCGTACGACCAGCCTGAGCAGGGCGCTGGCGGTCTCCTCGGTGTCGGCGTCGGCGCGGTCGGTGCGGGCCAACTCCCAGTGCACGGAGTCGACTTTGCCGAGGGCCGGCTCCATCTGAGCCCGCGCCAAGGCCGCCTTGGCCTCGATGTCGAGGCCGGTCAGGACGAAGACGACCTCGTTGCGGAAGCCGCCGAGCTTGTTGAGGCCGACCTTGAGGGTGGGGGGCGGGGCCTCGCCGCGGACGCCGGAGATCCGGACGCGGTCGGGGCCGTCCTGGGTGAGGCGGACGGTGTCGAGGCGGGCGGTGACGTCGGGTCCGGCGTACCGGGCGCCCTGGGTCTCGTACAGGAGCTGTGCGGTGACCGTGCCGACGTCGACGAAGCCGCCCGTGCCGGGGTGTTTGGTGATGACGGCGGTGCCGTCCTCGTGGAGTTCGGCGAGGGGGAAGCCGGGGCGGCGCAGTTCGTGGGAACGCTCCGCGAAGAAGGCGTAGTTGCCGCCGGTGGCCTGCGTCCCGCACTCCAGGACGTGCCCGGCGACGACCGCGCCCGCGAGCCGGTCGTGGTCCGTCGGCCGCCAGCCGAAGTGCGCGGCGGCGGGCCCGGTGACCAGGGCCGCGTCCGTGACCCGCCCGGTCACCACCACGTCGGCGCCCGCGCGCAGGCACTCCGCGATACCGAAGCCGCCGAGGTAGGCGTGGGCGGCGAGGCTGCCGGGGTGGGCGGCGGTCAGGTCGTCGCCCTCGACATGGGCGACGCGGACGGCGATGCCGAGCCGGTCGGCCAACTCCCGTACCCGGGTGGCGAGTCCGGCCGGGTTGAGGCCGCCGGCGTTGGCGACGATGCGTACGCCTCGCTCCTGGGCGATGCCGAGGCACTCCTCCAACTGCCGCAGGAAGGTGCGGGCGTACCCGGCGCCGGGGTCCTTCAGCCGGTCGCGGCCCAGGATGAGCATGGTCAGCTCGGCGAGGTAGTCGCCGGTGAGGACGTCGAGTTCGCCGCCGGTGAGCATCTCGTGCAGGGCGTCGAACCGGTCGCCGTAGAAGCCGGAGGCGTTGCCGATGCGCAGGGGGCGCGGGGTCACCGGGCCGTCCCCTTCGGTTCCCGCCCGTCTCCGGGCGGTCCCGCGAAGGCCTGGGCGATGTCCAGCCAGCGGTCGGCGTCCTCGCCCACGGCGGTCAGGGCGAGGTCGGCGCGGTGGGCGCGCTGGGTGGCCAGAAGGCAGAAGTCGAGGGCGGGGCCGGTGACGCGCTGGAGGGCGCCTTCGGGACCGAAGGACCACAACTCGCCGGACGGCGCTACGAGTTCGACGCGGAACTCCTCGAACGGTGGGGTCAGCCCGTGCACGCCGAAGGCGAAGTCGCGGGTGCGGACGCCGAGTCGGACGATGTGCCGCAGCCGGTCGGTGGGGGCGCGGGTGACGCCCAGCGCCTCCGCCACGTCCAGGCCGTGCGCCCAGGTCTCCATCAGGCGGGCGGTGGCCATGGAGGCGGTGGACATGGGCGGGCCGTACCAGGGAAAACGGGCGTCGTCCGGGGCGCTCCGCAGTGCGTCGGCGAGGTCCTCGCGCCCCGCCCGCCAGTACGCGAGCAGCCGCTCCGGGGGCCTTCCGGCGCCCTCCTCGGCCCCGTTGTCCACGAAGTCGCCCGGTGCGGCCAGCGCCTTCTCGACCTCGCGGGAGAAGGCCGCCTGATCGGTCACGGCGAGCAGGGAGGAGTGGTCGGTCCAGGCGAGGTGGGCGATCTGGTGGGCTACGGTCCAGCCGGGGGCGGGGGTCGGCGCCGACCACTGCTCCTTGCTCAACTCGGCCACGATCAGGTCGAGTTCCTCGCTCTCCGCGCAGAGGTCGTCGATGACGGGCGTGGGGTCTGCCATGGCAGCGAGGATGACAGCCGTTCCATAAACAAGCAAGCGTGCTTGCATTGTTTTTCGGAGATGTCGGCCGAGCGCGTTCGAAGGCGTCGGCCGCGTATGACTGAGTACGGCTACTCATGCCACCGCGGGGCCGCGCGGGAACCATGGACACCGGTGGGGATCCGACCTGGAAGGTGGGGCATGGGCAGGTTTCTGGCGGGGGTCGGGGCCGTGGTCGCGGCGGGGGTCGCGCTGGTCGTCGCGTATCTGGCGGGGGCGCCGGCGGACGTGGTGTTCGGGGCCGGGGCCGGGGTGCTCAGCCTGATGTGGCTGCTGCTTCTGCTGACCGTGCCGTGGAACCTCTACTTCCGGGCGCATGCCGTGCTCGCGGAGATCGCGGTGAGCCGGGAGAAGGGCCTGGAGATCTCCCGGGCCCGGGACGCCGAGGCCACGCGGATCGCCCGCGCGATGCTGCGGACCGCGGTCGCGGGACATGTGGTGACGTCGGCGGTCGTCGTCGCGGTCACCTGGGCGACGGGCGCGTTCACGGGCTACTGGTTCGCCGCGTTCTTCCTGCTGAGTACGTTCTTCCGCCCGGCCGGCGCCTGGTTCGGCCAGCTCCGGCGGCGGCTCGGGACGCTGCTCAAGGACGTCACGTACCCCCGGGACGACGTGGTCGAGCTGAACGCCCGCCTGGACCGCGCCGAGACCGGGACGCGGGTCCTGGAGGAGAAGGCGGAGGAACAGTACCGGTCCCTCGCCGAGCTCCACCGGACCGTGGACGCGCTGGCCATGAGCGCCTACGAACGGGCGGAGGACGCGGATCGCAGGATCGCCGCGCTGGGCCGCGAGTTCGAGTCCACGGTGAACCGCCTCACCGACAACCAGGAGATCATCGCGGGGGTGAAGGCGTTCCTGCGCATGGTGCGCGCACCGGAGGTGCCGGGGGGCACGGCGGCCTCGGGCTGACCGGCGCCGCTCAGGGCTCCTCGGGGAGCGTCACCGCCGTCTTGCCCTTCCCCGTCTGTGTCAGCACCACCCCCATGCTGGCCGCGATGACCAGGGCGATGGCGAGGGCCTCCGTGGTGGAGAGGGCCTGGCTGAGGACGAGGAAGCCGGCCGTGGCGGCGATGGCCGGTTCCAGGCTCATGAGGATGGCGAAGGTGGAGGCGGGCAGGCGGCGCAGGGCGCTGAGTTCGAGGGTGTAGGGCAGGACCGAGGAGAGCACGGCCACCGCCGAGCCCAGAGCGAGGGTCGTGGGGTCCAGGAGCTTGGTGCCGGACTCGGCGATCCCGAGGGGCAGGAACAGCACCGCCGCGACCACCATGGCGAGGGCGAGCCCGTCGGCCTGCGGGAAGCGGCGGCCGGTACGGGCGCTGAAGACGATGTACGCCGCCCACATCGCGCCCGCGCCCAGGGCGAAGAGGACGCCGACGACGTCGAGGCTGCCGAAGCCGCCGCCGCTGAGGAGCATGACACCGGCGAGGGCGAGCCCGGCCCAGACCAGGTTGATCGCGCGGCGGGAGGCGAGGACCGAGAGGGCGAGGGGGCCGAGGACCTCCAGGGCGACCGCCGGGCCGAGCGGGATGCGGGCGATGGACTGGTAGAACAGGCCGTTCATCCCGGCCATCGTGACTCCGAAGACGATCACCGTGGCCCAGTCGGCGCGGCCGTGTCCGCGCACCCGTGGCCGGCACACCACCAGCAGCACGACCGCCGCCGCCAGCAGCCGCAGCGTGACCACGCCGAGCGCCCCGGCGCGGGGCATCAGGCTCGCCGCGAGGGCGCCGCCGAACTGCACGGAGACGCCCGCGGACAGCACCATGCCGATGGAGCCGAGGGAGCGTCGGCGCTGCGGGGTGCCCGCGGGCGGCTGGGCAACCGGGGTTACCGAAGGCGAGGCGGCGGCGGTGCTGGGGGTGGTCACGGGGCCTTCCAGGGGTTCGGCGCACGATTCGTTCATCGCGGTGTACTGTCAAGTCCAGAGTAATGGACTCCGTCAGGAACGTGAACCCCTTTTGCCACTGACCCGCGAGAGCCCGGCCCGCTAGCGCCGCGCCATGTACAGGTCCAGCGCCTTGTGCAGCAGCCGGTTGATCGGGAAGTCCCACTCCCCCAGGTACTCGATGGCCTGACCGCCCGTGCCGACCTTGAACCGCAGCAGGCCGAGGAGGTGGTTGGAGTCCTCCAGGGTGTCGGTGATGCCGCGCAGGTCGTAGACGGCGGCGCCGAGCGCGTGGGCGTCGGTCATCATCCGCCACTGCATGGCGTTGTTGGGCTGGACCTCGCGCTTGTGGGCGGTGGAGGCGCCGTAGGAGTACCAGACGTGCTCCCCGACGGTGAGCATCGTGGCCGCGGCGAGGAGGTCGCCGTCGTGGCGGGCGAGGTACAGGCGCATACGGTCGGGGTGTTCCGCGTTGAGTACGGTCCACATGCGCTGGAAGTAGGCGAGCGGGCGCGGGATGAAGCGGTCGCGTTCGGCGGTCTCGGTGTAGAGGGCGTAGAACGCCGGGAGATCCTCGGGGCCGCCCCGGACGACCTCCACGCCCGCTTTCTCGGCCTTCTTGATGTTGCGCCGCCACTGCTGGTTGAGGCCGCGGTGGATCTCGTCCAGGGACCGTCCGGCGAACGGGACCTGGAACACGTACCGGGGCTGTCCGGCGGCGAAGCCGTCCTCGCCGCCCGGTTCCGTCTGCTGCCAGCCGGCCCGCCGCAGCCGGTCGGCGACGTCGACGGCACGGGGTTCGTGCGAGGTCGCCTCGGCGTCCCGCAGCCGCCGGGCGGCCGGGTCGGCGATCGCGGCCTTCACGGCGTCGGCGCTCCAGCGGCGCACGACGACGGGCGGCCCCATCTTCACCGAGAACGCGCCCTGCTGCCTGAGGTGGGCGAGCATCGGCTCCAGCCAGCGCTCGCCGAGATCGGCGTCGTACCAGTCGATGACCGGCCCCTCGGGCAGATAGGCGAGGTACTTCCTCAGCTTCGGCACCGGCCGGTACAGCACCAGCCCCGCCCCCACCAGCCGCCCTTCCTCGTCGAACCACCCCAGACTCTCCGCCCGCCAGTCCGGCTTCACCTCACCCCAGGCGGGGATCTGGGTGTGACTGGCGGAGGGGCGGGCGGCGATGAAGGCGAGGTGGTCGGGGCGGGAGAGGGGGCGGACGCGGAGGGGCATGCGCGGACTCCTTGAGGCGGCGTACGAGCCCACCAGGCTATAGATCATGAACGGCGAGCCCCTCCGCCAACACCTCCGCCAGATGCCGGCCCCGGGCCCCGGCCAGCTGTTCCAGCTGGGTCCGGCAGGAGTAGCCGTCCGCCAGGACCACCGCGCCGTCGGGCGCGTCGCGCACCGCCGGCAGCAGCTGGTCCTCCGCGCAGGCCCGCGACACCTCGAAGTGCCCCGCCTCGAAGCCGAAGTTGCCCGCCAGGCCGCAGCAGCCGCCGGCCAAGTCCCCGGCCAGGCCCGCCGCTTCACGCAGCCGGCGGTCGGCCGTGTCGCCCAGGACCGCGTGCTGGTGGCAGTGGGTCTGGCCGGTCGTCGGGCGGTTCAGCCGTGGCGGCGTCCAGCCGGGGGCCAGGCGTTCCAGCGCCTCGGCGAAGGTGAGGACCCGGGACGACAGCACGGCCGCGCGCGGGTCGTCATGGAGGAGTTCGGGCAGGTCCGTGCGGAGGGCCGCCGCGCAGCTGGGCTCCAGGACGACGACCGGCAGGTCCGTCTCCAGCACCGGTGCCATCAGGTCGAGGGTGCGGCGCATGACCGTACGGGCGCGGTCGAGCTGGCCGGTGGAGACGTACGTCAGCCCGCAGCAGACCCGGCCGCGGCGGGCGGTGAGCGGGGCGAAGGCGGGCGAGGGGTGCAGGGTGGGTGGGAGGAGCAGCGACACGCCCGCTGCCTCCAGGACCCGCACCGCCGCCCGGCCCACCTGCGGGGAGAGGTGTTCGGTGAAGGTGTCCGGCCACAGCACCGCTGAAGGGCCGGTGTCCCTGCGCCCCCGGGCCACCGGCAACAGCACCGCTGACACGCCGGCTGCCGTACGCTCCCGTGCCCGCCTCGCCCACCACCGTGTGAACGTCTCCTTCGCCAACCGTGGGATCCGCCGCTCCGGCGCGATCCCGCCCAGCCGCTTCGCCACCCACGCCAACGGGCCTACGGCCGCCAGGGCGTTCACCAGCCATGCCGTGCGCGTGCGGGCCACGGCCCGCAGCCAGACCGGGAGGCGGCCCATCGTGTAGTGGGCGGCCGGCCGGCGGCGCCCCGCGTAGTGGTGGTGGAGGAACTCCGCCTTGTACGTGGCCATGTCCACCTCGACCGGGCAGTCCGACCGGCATCCCTTGCAGGACAGGCACAGGTCGAGCGCCTCGCGCACCTCCTCCGAGCGCCAGCCGTCGGTGACCACCTCGCCCGCCAGCATCTCGTGCAGCAGCCGGGCGCGCCCGCGCGTGGAGTGCGCCTCCTCGCCGGTCGCCCGGAAGGACGGGCACATGACGCCCGCTCCCGCGCCGGATGGCGTACGGCACTTGGCGACGCCCACACAGCGGCGGACCGCCGCGGAGAAGTCGCCGGCGTCGGCGGGGTAGCCGAAGGCCACGTCGACCGGCTCGCGTGGGAGGACGGAGAAGCGGAGGTTGGTGTCCAGCGGGGCCGGGTGGACCAGCATGCCGGGGTTGAGGAGGTCGTCGGGGTCCCAGATCCCCTTCGCCCGCTCGAACAGGGACACCAGTTCGGCACCGTACATCCGCGGCAGCAGCTCGGCCCGCGCCTGTCCGTCACCGTGCTCCCCCGACAGCGAGCCGCCGTACGCCACCACCAGGTCGGCGAGCTCCTCCGAGAAGCGGCGGAAACCGGCGACGCCCCGGTCGGTCAGCAGG
>JABFXD010000231.1 GCA_013361925.1 Streptomyces sp.
CTCCGCGTCACCGACTACACCCCGGCCGCCCCCGGCATCCCGCTGAGCGAGGGCGGCTACCTCGACCGCTGGAGCCTCACCTTCTGACCCGTCCCGCCACCCCGTGAACGGCGTGGGCCCGCACCTCGGTGCGGGCCCACGCCGGGCTGGAGGAGCCCCCGGAGTAGACAAGAGTCCAGTGGTCTCTTAAAGTCGAAGGCAATAAAGGTCCAGCGGCCTCTTATGAGATCGCGTCTCGACGAGAACAGAGGCACCCCATGAGCAAGACCTGGCTGATCACCGGCAGCTCCCGCGGCCTGGGCCGCGCAGTCGCCGAGGCCGTGCTGGAGGCCGGCGACAACCTGGTCGCCACCGCCCGGCGCACCGAGCCCCTGAACGACCTCGTCGAGAAGTACGGCGACCAGGTCCGGCTGGTCACCCTGGACGTGACCGACGCCGACGCCTCCCGGCGGGCCGTGCAGGCCGCGGTGGACGCCTTCGGCCGCCTGGACGTCGTGGTGAACAACGCCGGCTACGCCGACATGGCCGCCCTGGAGGACATGTCCGACCAGGTCTTCCGGGACCAGATCGAGGCCAACCTCTTCGGCGTCGTGAACGTCACCCGCGCCGCCCTCCCGGTCCTGCGCGAGCAGCGCTCCGGCCACATCATCCAGATCTCCTCCGTCGGCGGCCGAGTGGCCGTCCCGGGCCTGGGTGCCTACCAGGCGGCCAAGTGGGCGGTGGGCGGCTTCTCCGAGGTCCTGGCCCAGGAGGTGGCCCCCCTCGGCATCAAGGTCACCGTCGCCGAGCCGGGCGGCATGCGCACCGACTGGGCCGGCACCTCCATGGCCACCCCGCCCGTCAGCGAGCCGTACCAGCAGGTGGTCGGCGGTGCCGTCGCCGCCATCCGCAGCCAGGACGGCAAGCAGCCCGGCGACCCGGACCGCATCGCGCAGGTCCTCCTCGACATCGTGGCGGCCGAGCGCCCGCCGCTGCGCCTGCTGCTCGGCAAGGACGCCGTTCAGGTGGCGCGGACCTTCGCCGAGAACCTCGCCGCCGGGGACGCGGAGTGGCGCCAGGTAAGCGAATCCGTATGACGCGTGGGCCCGTTCCGGCACCCGGCCCCCAAGCCGGGAACCGCCCCGGCCGCACCCCCGGCGCCACCTCAGGAACCGGCCCAGGACCCGCCGGTGCCGCCCCGAGGACCGGCGCCTACGGGGCTTAGGGTTGCCGCAGGCGGCGCCACACGGGCCGCGAGCAAGATGCCCCGGGGAAGCGACGATGACAGCAGACGACCAGACCGCCGGCTTTCAACGCGCGCGCAGCGCCGAACAGCGCGAGATCCGCAAGCAGGCCATCCTCGACGCCGCGACACAGCTTCTGACCGAGATGCCGGTCAGCGAGATCAGCCTGCGTGAGCTGAGCCGCCGCGTCGGGCTGTCGAAGACCAACGTCGTGCGCTACTTCGAGACCAGGGAAGCGGTCTTCTTCGAACTCCTCAACCGCTCCCTGGCCCAGTGGATCGACGACCTGACCGCCGAACTGGCCACGACCGAAGGGTCCGTGACCGCGGTCACGGACACCCTGGCCCACTCGCTGGCCCGCCGCCCCCTGCTGTGCGACCTGTTCAGCGCCCTGGGCTCGGAGCTCGAACGGAACATCTCCGCCGAGTCGGCGCGCGAGTTCAAGCTGGCCCACGTCCGGCTCCTGCGCGCCCTGGCCGACCTGCTGCGCCGGCACATCACCGCGCTGACCCCGGACGCCGCCCGCGAGCTGGTCTCCCTGACTGTCGTCTGCACGGCCGGGCTCTGGCCGTTCGCCCACCCCTCGGAAGCCGTCGCCGAGGCCCAGCGGCACCCCGAACTCACCGACACGAAGGTCGACTTCGCCGCGATGCTCGGCCGTACCCTGCACCTCCTCGTCACCGGACTGCTGCGCACCGGGTGACCCCGGGCGGCTCGGCCGAAGAGCCCGCTCACCGCACCGCTGACACCCGGCCGGGCGGTCAGCGGGCGAGCGAGGCGGCGTCGCCCAGGACGGCGACAGGATGATCCGCGGGATCGAGCGTGCGCAGCAACTCCTTCATATGGGTCTTGGAGAGGCTGATGCAGGCATGGGTGGGGCCGCCGTGGTCGACGTGGATCCATATCCCCCCACCGCGGCCTTCCCCCAGCGGCTTGGTGCCGTCCATCGGCGACGTTCCGGGCTGCCGGTTGTAGTTGAGGGCGATGACATAGTCGAAGGACCCGGCCAACGGTTCCCCTTCGAAGCCGGTGCCGCTGACCGAGAAGGCACCGGACTGGTGATAGGGCAGCCTGGTGCCGGGATCGGCCAGCCGACCGCCGGCGTCGGTGAGTCCGAACACCCCTATGGGACTGTGCAGATCACCCACATAGTGCTTGTCCGTCCAGCCCGCGTAGCCGTTGTGCGCGGCCCACACCTCCCCGCGACGCCAGCCGCCGTCGACCCGCCGCCAGAGCACGACCTGCGAGGACGACGACTTCTTGCCGGCTCCCGTCACGACGACGACCTGCCGGGCGGCAGCCGGGACGCGCGCCAGCGTCTTCGGGCCGAGCCCCGGCAGCCGGGCGGGGAGCTGCGGCCGCGATTGAACCGTCGCCGACGGAGCAGCGGACGCGGGCACCGGCTCCTCGGCCGCCTGCTCGGTACTCGTGGCCCGGACACGAGCCGCATGGGAGTCGCCCTCGGCCAGGTGGTGGTACGTGGTGATCCCCAGTGCGGAGACGACGAGGACCGCGGTCGCTGAAAGGTAGGGCCTGTGCAGGCGCATGGGTATCGGCCTTCTCGGGAGGTTCGAGGCGCCCCGGGGCGGGGCTCGTGGGTGCCGGCGAACGCCGCGCACCGGGATCACGGCCGTCGGCACGGGCGCTGCCTGGACCATGCGGGACGTCCAGGCAGCGCGACCGGCCCGCCGCTGCCGCGAGTTGTACGGCGTGCCGGATCAGCTCCGGGCGTCCTTCGGCACGCTGATCTGGCGTTCGCCCCAGCCCATACGGCTGGTCGCCTGGTAGTTGACCGCCGTACCCGCCTTGAGACCCGCCGCCTTCGCCCTGG
>JABFXD010000781.1 GCA_013361925.1 Streptomyces sp.
ACGGGAACGGGGCTCGGTCTGGTGCTGGCCCTGGTTCTCGGGGCCGTGCTGCTCACGGCCCTGCCCAAGGACGAGGACCGGCGCGACGCGGCCGGGTGCGGCCCGCGTTCCGTCGGGTCGTGGTCGGCGGACAAGGGGCTCACCGCCGAGTTCGCCCGGTACGGCGACGACGCGACCCGGGCGGACGACTGGACCGGCGGCGACGGCACGCATTCGGTGCGGCTGCCGGACGGGCGGGTGCTGTGGCTGTTCTCCGACACCTACCTCGGGCAGGTGTACGCACCGCCCAACCCGGTCGGCGAGTCGTACGCCTGGCGGGACACGGCGGCGCCGCTCGTGCGGAACTCGGCGGTGGTGATGCGGGGCGGGCGACTGGAGAGCACGCTCCCGGCGCCGCTGTTCCCCGATCCCGCGCCGAATCAGTGGCGGTGGCCGGTGGCGGCCCGGGTGGAGCCCCGGTCGCCGGGGTCGTCGGAGCAGGTCCTGCGGGTGGTGCTGTGGGTGCGGACGGCGGCCGCCGCGCCCTGGATCTACGGGACGCCCACGGCCACCGAGGTGGCCACGCTGTCCCTGCCCGGGCTGCGGGTGGAGTCGATCGTCAAGGTGCTGGACCAACAACTGGTCGCCGATCCGTCCCGGCGGGTGCTGTTCGGTACGACACTCGTCGAACGGGACGGGTGGACGTACGTCTTCGGCGGCGACGACGGCCAGGCGGTCTCCCGGCCGGTGTCGTCGGCGTACGCGGCGCGGGTGCCGGACGGCAGGCTCGGGGAGCCGGGGGCCTGGCAGTACTGGGACGGCTCCGACTGGCGGGCCGGGGCGAGGCCGGCCGCGGTCCTCGGGGACGCGGGCAGACGCACCGGCGTGGGCAGCGCGTTCTCGGTGACGCGGGTGGACGGCACGTACGTGCTGTTCACGATGGCCGCGGGAACGGCCGGGCTGACGACCGTCACCTCGTACTGGGCGTGCTCGCCGAGCGGGCCCTGGCACGGTCCGACGAAGGACTTCACCCCCGCCCTGCCGGAGGGACAGGTGGCGGCCTACAACCCGCAGGTGCACCCCGCGCTGGGCGACGGCGGACGGCTGGTGCTCAGTTACGACGTGAACTGGCTGGAGCCGTCCGCCGCGGCGGCGCAGCTCAACCGGAACGTGTCCCTGTACCGACCGCGATTCGTGACGCTGCGGCTGAAGCCGGGGACGTGACGCCGGGCTCGGGGTCGTGGGAGCGGCGCTTGGCGATGACCGCGCAGACCATCAGCTGCATCTGGTGGAAGAGCATCAGCGGCAGTACGGCGAGGGAGGCGTGCGCGCCGAACAGGACGCTGGCCATGGGCAGTCCGGAGGCGAGGGACTTCTTGGAGCCGGCGAACTGGATGGCGATACGGTCCTCGCGGCCGAAGCGGAGCGCCTTGGACCCGTACCAGGTCAGCGCGAGCATCACGGCGAGCAGCACGGCCTCCACGGCGAGCAGTCCGGCCAGCCGGAGCGCGCTGACCTGGTGCCAGATGCCCTGGACCATGCCCTCGCTGAACGCGGTGTAGACGACCAGGAGGATCGAGCCGCGGTCGACGAGGCCGAGGACCTTCTTGTGCCGGGTGACGAAGCCGCCGATCCAGCGGCGCAGCAACTGCCCCGCGACGAACGGCACCAGCAGCTGGAGCACGATCTGCACCAGCGAGTCGGCGGAGAAGCCGCCCGCGCTGCTGCCGAGCAGGGCGGCGGCGAGCAGCGGGGTGATGACGATGCCGACGAGGGAGGAGAAGGAGCCGGCGCAGATCGCGGCGGGCACGTTGCCGCGGGCCATGGAGGTGAAGGCGATCGAGGACTGGATCGTCGAGGGGACGAGGGTCAGGAAGAGCAGTCCTTGGTAGAGGGGCTGGGTGAGCAGCACCGGGACGAGTCCGCGGGCGGCCATGCCGAGCAGCGGGAAGACCACGAACGTACAGGCGAGGACGGTGACGTGGAGCCGCCAGTGCTTGAGGCCGTCCAGGGCCTCGCGGGTGGACAGGCGGGCGCCGTACAGGAAGAAGAGGAAGGCGATGGCGGCCGTGGAGGCGCCGGAGGCCACGTCCGCACCCGTGCCGCGGGCCGGGAGGAGGGCGGCGAGGCCCACCGTCCCGAGGAGCAGCAGGATGTACGGGTCGATCGGCATCCAACTCGGCCAGCGCAGGCGTTTCACGGTGCTCCACATACTCGTCGTGCTCTCGGCGGTACCGGGGCCGTGGGGTCCCCCCTCCATCGTCCTCCTCCCTCCCTCGATCGGGAATCCGGTATACCGCTCTGACTGTCATCACGTTCCGCGATAACGTGGCTCCATGTACGACCCGTCCCAGTTGCGTACGTTCCTGGCGGTGGCGCAGACCCTGAGCTTCACTCAGGCCGCCCGGCGGCTCGGGCTGCGCCAGTCGACCGTCAGCCAGCACGTACGGCGTCTTGAGGAAGCGGCCGGGCGCCAGTTGTTCACCCGGGACACCCACTCGGTGGAGCTGACGGAGGACGGCGAGGCGATGCTCGGCTTCGCGCGCCGCATCCTGGACGTGCACGAGCAGGCGTCGGCGTTCTTCACGGGTACCCGGTTGCGCGGCCGGCTGCGCTTCGGGGCGTCGGAGGATTTCGTGCTGACCCGGCTGCCGGAGATCCTGGAGCGCTTCCGCTACGACCATCCCGAGGTCGACCTGGAGCTGACGGTGGAGCTCTCGGGCACGCTGCACGAGCAGTTGGCGGCCGGGAAGCTGGACCTGGTCCTGGCCAAGCGGCGGGCGGCGGACCCGCGCGGCGAACTGGTCTGGCACGACCGGCTGGTGTGGATCGGCGCGGAACGCCTCCGCCTCGACCCGGACCGCCCCGTCCCCCTGATCGTCTATCCCCCGCCCGGCATCACCCGGGCGCTCGCCCTGGAGGCGCTGGAGCGGCAGGGCCGCGAGTGGCGGATCGTGTGCACGAGCGGCAGCCTCAACGGCCTGATCGCGGCGGCCCGCGCCGGGCTCGGCGTGATGGCCCACTCCCGCGGCCTCGTCCCTCCCGGCCTGGTCCGCGTCCCCGACCGCTCGGG
>JABFXD010000653.1 GCA_013361925.1 Streptomyces sp.
GCAGAGGGCGACGGCGCGGGTGCGGTCTGCGCTGGTGCGGCTGAACCAGAGTTCGGGGTCGGTGGTGCGGCAGGGGAGTCCGGCGGTCGATGCAGCGAGGGCGGCGAGGGTGGTCATGGGCTCCCCCAGGTGAGGTTGGTCGTGGGGCGGTTGGTCGGCGGCGCTGAGTGGTGCTGTGGGTCAGAAGCAGGCGTCGCAGGTGCAGTGCGGCCGGATGGGCTTGCCGGGGCCGTTGCCGCCTCCGCAGTGGGCCCACATGGGCCAGTGGGGTACGGGGCCTGAGCGTTGGCAGCAGGGGCCGGGGTGGGGGTTGGTGTCGCGCATGTGGTCGTATGCGGCGCGGTCGTGGGGCATGACGGTGGGCTGCGGGCTGAGGGCGTTGCGCGCTTCGGCGATGGCGGTGGTGGGGTCGGGCCAGCAGAAGAGGCGGTCGACGCTGAGGGCGCTGATGGCCTCCTGCCATCCCTCGGTCGTCCATGCGCGGCCGCCGCCGGACGCCATGGTGCTGACGGCCCATCCGTCTCCGTGGGCGAGGGTCTGGCGGCGGGCGATGAGGGTGATGCCGCCGTGGTCGGGCAGGGCGACCCGGTATTCGGTGGCGTCGGCGGCGAGGGTGTGGGCGTGTTCGAGTTCGGCCTTGAGGCGGGTGATCTCGGCGGCGAGTTCGGCGGTGGTGGGGTCGGGTTCGTAGCGGGTCTCGTAGTCCTGCTCGGTCATGCGCTGTGCCTTTCGTGGTCGGTGGTGGCGTGGCCCTCACAGCGGGTGTGGACGGTGCGGTCGGGTCGCTGGGGGTCGGGCATGATCCGGCGGTGGCAGCCGGGGCAGATGCGCCACGTGGTGTGGTCGTTGGGGTCTGGCTCTTGGGGCGATTCGTGATCTTGGGGAGCGCCCACTAGCTGAGGTTTGAAAGAGACCTCAACCCCGTCATGGGAAGACCCTGGGAACCCCCCTGGGTTATTCGGGGCGCTGTCCCCCGAACTGGTCGGGGCGCTGTCCCCCGAACTCCAACGGGGCGCTGTCCCCCGAACTTCTTCAGCCGTACCGCCGGTAAGTTCGGGGCGCTGTCCCCCGTTCTGGTTCGGGGCGCTGTCCCCCGAACTTTCGGCGGGCTGATCCCACCCCGGAGCCCGCTTCCGAGCCGTCGACCGGAGGTAGCCCTCGGCCGCCGGCCAGTCCGGGAAGGGGTGCACGAAGATCGCATAGCGGGTCGCCTTGCCGCGCTTCCGCTCGCCGAGCACCTGCACGACCCCGGCCCGGATCGCGGCCTCCAGGTAGCGGCGGGCTTCCTTCTCGTCGCAGCACGCGGCCTTGGCGATGTCCTGGATCCGGATCGGCTTGCGGTCGCTGGCGAAGGCGATCTCGCCGGACGCGGCGGCGAGGTTGCGGAGTTGGCACAGGAGCAGGGGCAGGCCAGACCGCCGCAGGTACGCGGACATCTGCCGCGTCCACTTCCACGACAGGGCGTTCCCGAAGGCGTTCGGGACGCTGCCGCTCGCGGGGGCCTGCTCGTCAGTGCTCAACTCGGGCTCTTCTCAAGGTTGGTGCGGAACCGATCCGGCAAGATCCGCCCGGGGCGACGACTCCCGCCCGGGCGGAGGCGGTCAGCCTCGGTTGATGCCCATGACGTGGCGCTCCCACGGGCTCGCGAAGCCATCGAGGGGCATGTCCGGGGTCATCGACCCGAACGTCTCTCCGCACTGACAGCGGCCGTACAGCTCGCAGTCGCCGTACTCGACGACGAGGGAGTGCCCGCCGTCCCATGTGGCGGGGAAGCCGAGGTCGCCCGACGGCGGGCCCGGGTTCTCCTTCTTGCCGTCCCACTGCTCGGCGACGTTGCGAAGGATGTAGGCGGCGTCTTCCTTGCCGAGTCCGTTGGCAAAGGCCTCGATCGTCACGTTGCCGTGGGTCTCCGCGGGGCGGACGATGACGGCCGCGAGAGCGTCTCGGCCGTCAACGGCGGTCATGGTCGTTTTGGGCTGAGTGGTCATCTGTTCTGTCCGTTCTGGTGGTGGTGTCGGTTTGGGGTCCGGTCCCGCCGTGGGGGCGGCGGGACCGGGTGACGGCCGCGGGCGGGAGGGCGCCAGTGGGGCCGGCCGTCGGAGGGTGGCTACTTGGGCAGCGGCATCGGGCTGTTCGGCGGTTGAACAAGGCGGTCCAGGGAGCGGCCTTCGCGGACCGCGTTCCAGGTGCGGATCCGATAGGCCATGTGGCGGGCTTCCGACATGCGCACGCTGTCCAGACGTTCGGACGTGACGCGGGCCCGCAGCGCGAGGACCGGGTGGCCGAGGGGCAGCGAGGCGCCGTCGCCGATGCGCTCGAAGAACCATGCGGTCGTCTCGGCGTCGAGGCGGGAGAACAGGTGGTGCGCGGTGCCGAGGACGGACTGAGGGATGTGGGGGAAGGCGTGGCGGGTACGTACGGCGATCTCGGCGGAGCGTCGGATGTTGGGCTGTTCGGCGAGGAGTTGGGCGCACTCACGGTTGGTGGCCGAGTAGGAGCCGCTGAACTTCTTGTCGCCCTGGTCCCAGGCGTAGACGCGGCGCAGGACGGCGGCGAGGGTGTGCGCGTTCGCTTCCCCGCGCAGGCCCATGACGTCGCCGGTGGTGCGCTTACGGCCAGTGTCCATGGTCTCCTGGGCCTCGGCGGGCAGTCCCACTACGACGAGCATCTGCACGGTCGTGTCCGACTCGACGACGGCGCGAAGGCGGTGCTGTCCGTCGAGCAGGGACCCGTCGTGCGAGAACTTGATCGCTTCGCCGTTGAGGTTCCAGTGGCCGGCGGCCATGTCTCGGGCGTACTCCGTGACGGCCCGGTCGCGGGTCTTGCGGTTGCGGGTGTTGGCTCGGAGCCAGACGCGGGCGAGTTCGGGGGTGACGTCGATGACGACGGCGGTGGGCTCGTCGGTGACGGGGAGGCTGGGTAGGCTCTGGGTGTTCACGAGTTGTGGCCTTTCGGGGTCAGGGCGGCGGTGCCGGGCTGGGCGCCGCCGCTTTGCTCTGTCGTGGTGGGGCCCGGGTGAGCGGCGCGGTAGGTGTAGATGGCGCGCGGTCCCGGAGCCGGACGCGGCAGGCCTCGCACGGCCCACGGCGAATGCGCGTCGCACTTCCAGCCGGTGACGTAGAAGCGGACCTCGCCGTCGTGGCCGTTGTTGGGGACGTCGCAGGGCTCCGGGAGGCGCGCGTTCATGCCGCACTCGCCCGTACGGCTCGCTTCTGCTCGGCCTTGCACGCCTCGCAGTACGCCGTGCGACCGTCCGGCGAGTACCGGCCGTGCTCGGCGAGGTCGTGACCGTGGACGCAGTGCGCCTTCCGCTCCGGACCGCCGAGGAGCAACCGGATCTGCTCGCGCAGCTGCTGACGGCCGGGCTCGTCCTCGACGCAGCCGGGCGCGATGCACTGCCGCACACCGCACTCGGCGATGACGTAGCCCTGCGGCTCGCGGGCGTGCTGGATGCGGAACGCCAGCGCGGCCGGGCTGTAGCTGGCGTCCCGGTACCGAAGCACCGGTGTGCGCGACCTGCCGACGCGCTCTCCGGTCCACTCCAGGTGACCGCCGGGGAGCGGGCGGGTGTTGGCCGCCCACTTGTCCTCCAACGTCAGCGGCTGTTGCGGCACTTTGGGCAGGCCGAGGCTCTTCCGGATGTCGGTGACGCGGTGCCGGTCGCAGCCGAGGTCACGAGCAATGCGGCTGTCGCTGCGTCCCGTTCGCAGGGCGCGGACGATGTCGGCGCGTGAGGCATTTGCCGCGCGGGCGCTCACTCGGCACCGCCCGGCGGGGTCGGGTCGACGGTGATCGTGCGGCACGTCCAGCACTGCCGGCCGCCGAGGCGGAGGAACGCGTGCAGCGTGTCCCGCTCCTCGGCCGGGCAGTACGCGACGTCGTTGACCATGGCCTCGATGGGACGCAGCAGGTCGTCACCGGGGCGGGTGAGCGTGCGGAGCGACATGGTGGCCTCGGGGCACCCCGTCGTACGGGCGCCCTTCCGGCGGTGGCCGTGGCCGGGCTGCATGATGCGGCGCAACCGCGCGAGCGCGCTCACGACTCGTCCCGCAGGCTGATCGCGTGCTCCATGCCCGACCAGTTGTCGACCCCGGCCGCCTCCAGGCAGGACAGCCACTCGTCCCGCTTCTCCAGCTCGGCCAGCCGCTTCCGTAGCTTCTCGACGTCCTCGCCGTCACCTGCAGCGGGCGCCAGGGCCGGGGGGACAGCGGCGCCGAGGCGACCCTCCCGCCACGCCTGCGCGATCGCCGCCTTGCCCATGTCCGGAACGGTCATCCGCGTGTACGCGGCCCGCCCCTGCATGGTCACGCCCGGCACCTCGTGGATCACGCCCGTCCCGGAGTCGACCCACTCGACGACCCCGGCCGCCGTGACCTCGTCGAGGATCTTCTTCTGGAAGCCGGGCTTCACGGTAGTGACGAACTTCCGCTCGATCTCCGTGCCGAAGTTCGCCATCACCCACGCGGTAAACGCCTCGGCGTCCGTGACTGAGGCGGCGGCCTTCGGCTGGACCAGGCTGACGGTCCCGACGTCGGGCCCCTCGCCGAGACTGACGCCGATCTTCTGCGTGCCGGTCTCCTGCTTCGCGGTCCGCAGGCCAGCCTCCAGCTCCTTCTTCGCTGCCTTCAGTTCGGCGCCAATGGCGTCGTGAAGGGTGGAGAGGACGGTGGCTCGGGCGGCGATGTCCTTGAGGCTCATGCGGCGGCGCTCCCTGCCATGAGGTCGCGGGCCTGCCGGAACTCGGCGGCGGTGCCCTGGTCGATGGGGTGGCCGAAGGCGGTGACGAACTGGTCAGGGAGCCCGGCCTCGAAGTCGACGGTGCGGGCGGCGGCCCACATCTCGGCGAGGGCGGTCTCCCGCTCCTTTGCCCCGGCGGGCGGCATGGCGCCGGGGCGCGGCTCCTGCGGCGGGTCCGGTACGGCGGCGGGCGCGGCCGGGGCCTGCTGCACGGGCGCGGCGGGCGGCGGGGTCGGGTCGGGCTCCGGGTTGTTCGGAGTCGCGTCCGGCTCGGCCTCGACGGGCGGGTCCTCGGGCTTGACCTCGTCGGTCCCGGCCACGGGTCCCCGGATCGTGAGGTGAGGGTGTGCGGCCGACCAGATGACGACGGGGTCCGGCTTGCCTCCGTTGTAGAGGGACAGCCCGAAGGCGTCGCCGAGGTTGACCGCCGCTCGCTTCAGGGACTGCGAGTCAGCTTCCTTTACGGCGCCGTCGTGGGCGTCGCCGAGGCTCGGCTGATTCTGCGCGTCGCCCGTGGCCACGCCGTCGAAGGTGGCGATCGGGCGCCCCGCGATGTCCTTCACGGTGAGCCGCTGGTGCACCCGGTACACGACCGTGTACCGGTACCGCTGGTTGCCGTAGTCGTCCTTACCGGAAGGGCGCTCGATCTCACGGACGCACTCGATCGACACCAACTCCGTGTCGTAGCCGCCGAACCCGAAGACGCGGATCAGGAAGCGGCGCACGTCCCACTGCTGGACGTGGGAGAACCCCTTGGGGTTCTTGCCCACTCGGGACTTGTGCATCTCCGAGAAGAGCACCTTGAGTTGCTGGTCGGTGAGCCTGCTGCGCAGGTCGTTGGTGCTCAAGGGGTGCGGTCCTTCCGGTTGATCGGCGTGTAGAAGCGGGAGTTGGGGCGCTCGTGGAGCTGCATGAGCCCCTGACGTGCGCGGCGGGACAGGAAGGCTCGGGCGTGGGGGCGGCCGAGCCTGCGGCCGTAGCGGGTGAGGTAGAGGTGCTGGACGCGCGCCGTGTCCCACTCGCCGCCCCATGCGCGGATGGCGGTGTCGAGGACGCGGTCCCAGTCGGCCGGCCACGTCGGGGCCGGTCCGGCGGCCGGGGCCTGAGCCCCGGCCTGCACGGTCGTCGTCATCCGAGGACCACCCCCAGGGCCGCCGCGAGGGCGGCGAGGATGGTCATCGCGATGAGGAGGCAACCGGGTCCGGTCACCGGCTGGTTGTCGTAGGACGCGCGGTCCTGGAGTTCGCGGCGGGAGTGGCCGCGCTGCGGGTTGGTGGGGCGGTGCCAGTCGCCGCCGAAGGTGTCGCCCATCAGGCACCACCCGTCCGGCGCCGCAGCGTGTAGTACCGGTTGTCGCTCGCACCGTGCTGCGTCAGGTGTCCACGGCGGGCCAGCTCGGCGAGGTCACGGCGGGCGGTCCCGCGCTGCGCCGGAACACCGGTCGTCCGGCGGATCTGCTGGACGCTGTGGCTCGTCCACTTGCCGTCGTGGGTGCGGATCGTGTCGAGGAGCTGTGCCAGGCGGCGTTCGCGGGCGGCGGCCTTGTCGGGAGTGGCGTCGACCGTCGGGCGGCTGCTCTTCTCCTCGACGCGCGCGGCCTCCTCGTCGAGGAGCTGGTCCACCGGCGTGGAGAGCAGCGCGCCCGCCTGCCGCACGTTCCGTACGTGCTGAGCGGCCTCGCGGAACGTCTCGGCGCGCAGGTTGGCGATGAGCTTGCGTGCCAACTCCCGGTCGCCGTCGTAGTAGACGGTCAGCGCGTGCTCGACAACGGAGCGGGCAGTCATCGCGCACCGCCCGTCTCAGCCAGCGCCGCACGCTGCCGACGCCGCGCCCGGTACTCACTGACAGCCGTCCTGTTCGCCGTCGTGCAGTCAGCACACCGGCATCCGCAGTTGCGGTACGTCGACGCCTTGCCGTGCCCGGCCCGGTCCGCGCTGGACGGGTCGCGCTGCCACTTCTCCCGAAGCGCCGCCTGGTAGAGACGTTGCGCATCGCGGCAGGTGTCGCAGCGGCAGCCCTTCTTGTAGGTCAGGGAGTTGCCGTGCCCGTGGTCGACTGCCGGTCGTCCGGGCCCGCGCTTCGGCTTGGGCAGGGTGATGCCGAGCATGTCGATGAGCAGGCGGCAGTCGTCGGCACCGTGGGCGTGGGCGGCGACAACGCGCAGTACCTTGCGGTCGGTCATCGCTGACCACCCCGCAGCCACCGACCGACCAGCGTCGGAACGTCGAACAGCGTGTACAGCAGGAACACCGACCAGACCAACGCGGCGTAGAAGATCCCCTCGACGGCGCTCACGAGGCATCACCCCGCGGCGTGAACGTCAGCTTCTTCCCGGCCTCGGTCTCGGTCACGTCCACCTGCGGGCCGACCTGCGCGCGCTGCCCGGCGAGGAGCGCCCGCAGCTTCCGCACCTGCGGCCGTACGTCGTCCTCGTAGCGAGTCGGCGCGAACTCCCCGCACCCGGCGCAGCCGTCCGGCCCGTAGCCGTCCGGCCCGTAGCCGTTCGGGTGGTCGCACGCCTCGGCAACCTTGTCGGTCAAGGCGTACGCGATCGGGTCCTCGTCGACCGGGTGGTCCGACACCGCGAACCGCGCCCGCAGACGAGCCAGTTCAGCAGCCGTCTCGGTCGTCATCAGCAGGCCCGCCGCGTCCAGTGCCAGCGCGATACCCGCCGCCGTCCGGTTCTGCGTCAGCGCCGCGTTGATCACGCCCGCAGCCGAGGTGATGGCCTTCGTGTTCATGCCGACACCTCGTTCGCATCGGCCGCCGACTCCAGTACCGCAACCGCCGACTCCGTGGTCCGACCCTCGTTGTCGCCCCAGCTGTCGATGTGCGCCTCAAGGTCGAAGATCCCGCCGTACAACGGGCCCTCGCCGTCGACCTCCAGCCGCAGCGCGAGCACGGCGATCGCGTCGTCCACGATCAGCGCGGTGCGGTGGGGGTCGCCGGTCGTCGCGCACTTCAGCGCGGCCACGATCGACATGGGGCGGAACGCGTGCGGGATGCACATCTCGCGGTCGAACACGTCGGGCACGAAGTCGCCCTGGTACAGGCCGCGCTTGGCGAGCAGCCGCGCCGCCGCCCGGTACACACCGGACACCGTCGTCGGCTCGGCCACGGGCGACGCGTGCAGCGGGAGTACGGCGCTGCTCGTCTGGGATGATGTCCCCATTCGGGGCCTCTCTTTCGGATTGGTAGGGGCGCCGAGTCGGGGGCTGCTCAGGCCGGCACAGTCGGAGCGGCCCTTCGGCGCATCTGGGATCAGGCGGCGGCGGTCTTGCCCTTCGAGCGCCGCGCCCTCGCCGAGGCCAGCGCGAGGCGCGTGAAGTACGCCTTCCGCAGGTGCTCGGCGACGCGGGCGATCTCCTTGTCGCTCGCCCCGGGGTGCTTCTCGCGGGCCTCGGCCTCAAAGCGGGCGTTCGCCGCGGCTCGGGCCTTCGCCGTGCGACTCGTGGGGTCGACGGTGTTCGCCCAGCTGGTGTGCGCCGCGAGCCTGGCTCGAAGCGATCGGTCCTGCGGGTCCATGTCCCTCTTTCCCATCGTCATCCCCATCCTCGAATGAGGATGGAGTGGGCGAAAAAAGAGCCCGTCGCTGGAACCGGAGATGCCGCGCAATCGCGTTGGCTTCCGGCTTGCTGACGGTCGGTCGTTCCTCGCTCGTGAGCTTCTGGATCTTGCTGAACGAGAGGCCGGTGACCAGGGCCAGAGACCTGACCGTGTGGACCACGCCCCCCGGTTTCGGGTGCTTCATCAGGTGCTGGAGTAGCTCACCGTCATGCACTCGATATCTGTCGTCGGGCACCTTGCCTCCGTGCTGTCATCCCCATCCTCGAATGGGGATGGCTATAGCTAAGCACAGCGCTAGCGGGATGTCGAGCACAGCGTTGCCCCTGTTTCACTCCGCCCCATGCGCCCCGTATGCGTACACAAGCGGGGCGACTTTGCGACTGTTTGAGCAGGCCAGCTACCCATTCGCGTATGAGGTTGTGGACAATGGCCATGAGTTGCGAGGACCCCCCGCCGGGTGAGCCGACACACCCGGCCCTCGCTCAAGACCTGGAGACCTCTACATGAGCACTCGGGACGCCGAGACGCTGGAACAGCTCGTAAGTGCCGTGGTAGGCAAAGGGAAGCGGTACACCAACGAGCAGCTCGCAAACCGGTCAGTCGACCCGGAGACCGGCTACAAGCCGAGCCCCAATCTGGTCTGGTCGATCTCTGCGGGCAAGAGCGTCAAGATGAACCCGCGGCTCGTGCGTGCTCTCGCGCGGGGCCTCGACATGGACCCGCAACGGGTCGCAGACGCCGCGCACCGACAGTTCCTCGGCTGGTACACCAAGGAGCCGCCAGGCGGCGAGGAGCTAGCCGAGGGTGACGACGCGATCTACCGCGTGGCCGCACGGCAGGGCGTCACGCCCGAGCAGATGCCGGCCGTCCTGGAGTTCTTCGAGCAGCTCAGGCGCGAACGTGGAGAAGAGGCGTAGGAGCCGAACACAGCTCCTACACTCACGGAACGTTTCACATTCACCTCATTGGGTGACCACGATATTGCGACACTCGGCGTAGAGTGATCGGACCTCGCGTGATTCGTACGCGTGTGCGATTGTTGCTGCCTGCGCGCACGCGGGAAGGGGGCCGAGTGGCAGAACCGAGGCCGAGGGTGCACGTCCACGCCAAAGACCTCAGGGGCGAAACCCCCGTAGCAGTGCGCGACGGTACTCAGCACTACGACCTAGCAATCGACTTCTCATGGCCAGCGGAGGACATCGTCGCGGGCCTTCAAGAGCTCCTCCAAGACGGCGTCGACAGTGGCCGTTGGTCCCGCAGCGACCACAGCGCAGCCCCCGAGGAAGAGAACGAGGCCGCCCCCCACCCGGAAGGCGACCTCGACTGAGCAGCGAACCCGGCGACTTACAGGCGGTCGCCGGGGCTCAGGTCCCGATGCAGCTTCAGCGCCCGCTCCTGGCCGGCCGAAGCGCCGTAGCGCGCGAGCATCTGCCGCGACCGCCATCCCATGATCCGCATGAGCGCATCGTCGCCCCCCCCGTTGACCTGCCACAGGTGCGCGAACGTATGCCTGAACTGATGCGGATGCACATGGTCGATGCCCGCCTCCTTGCACCGGTTCTCGATCATCGTGCCGACGCCCCAGACCGTCATGGCCTGACGCCGCTTCACGCTGAACCACAAGGGATCGCTGAGCTCCAGCTGGCGGCCGAGGTACTTGCTGGCAGCGCGTAGATACCGGTCCATGGCGAGGGCCGTCGTCCGACCGAACGGCGCGGGCCGCTCACGGTCTCCCTTGCCGACCACGTGCAGCACGTTGAGGTTCAGGTCGAGGGCCGACTGTGGTCGTTCGGTCAGTTCGCTGAGCCGTGCCCCCGTGTCGAGGAACATCATGATGATGGCGGTGTCCCGCCGATCCTTGTACCCCTTGCCCTTGCAGGTGTCGAGCAGCTTCTTCAGCGCATCGGCCGAGACGATCGGCACCTCCACCTCGGGCACGATCGGCGCCTTCATCGTGCGCATAGGGGAGCGGTCCATCTCCTCCTCGTCCACGGCCCAGTTGAAGAACGTCTTCAGCGAGCGGAAGTGCTGGTGCGCGTTGCCGGGGGATGTGCGCTGGATCAGGTCGGCGATGTACGCCTCGACGTGCTCGCGATGGATGCCGCCCTCGCCCTCCAGTGTCGTGGGGGCCGGCCGTCCGTCGTCCTCGCCCGGCTGGTAGTCCAGGAGGTACGCGCGGAACTGGGCGGCGGCTCGGCTGTAGATCCGCTGCGTGCTGTTGCTCAGGTTCCGCGAGCGTAGGGAGCGCATCCACGATGCGGTGAGCGGGCCGAGGTCGTACGGCTTGGGGTCGTCGGTGGTCTTGGTGGCGGTCACGCCTCACCGTCCTCATTCGGGTATGCGAATGGCTGTCCGCCCTCGGATCGGTGGTGGGTCATCCGGGGGATGGCTACGACGCTACGCCGATTCGCAAAAGGTGCAAGGCGCTTGGCTAAATAGCGCTGTGCGAGGGGGACATGAAAAAGCCCCCCACCTGTTTTCGCTGGTGAGAGGGTGTTTGCGCCCCCGGCAGGACTCGAACCTGCGGCCAAGCGCTTAGAAGGTGTACGGGCCTTAGCGCTGTGCTCACCAGGGTTTTCCCAGCTGCGCGTTCACCGCATTAATGCAAGGCGCTTGGCCAATCCTCTGCCTCATTTTGGCGAGGACTCGACGGCCCCGACAGAGGCGCCGCCCCGGACCCACTGTAGGGCCCGGGGCGGCAGGGAGTCTGTGGCTCCGCCATCTGGACGGAAGGAACCTCGCGTGAAGTCCGACCACAGCTCCCGTCGGGCGCAACCTCGAACGGGCACTCAGGCATATGCCCCGCGGTTGCAAGATCATTCGATGTAGGCGAACTCGCCTACAGACATTCGACCATGATCACGCGAGCGTGGCCCGCGTGCCCCTGCCCGCCCCGCCGCCCGACCGAGACCAGCTCATCGCGCGCCGCGCCGCATTCGGCATACGGCTACGAGCAGCCCGGCACCAGGCAGGCCTCACCCAAGAGGAAGTCGCCGAGCGCGCGGGCATCGATCGGCCGGCGTACTCAGAGCTGGAGCGCGGCTTACGGGACGCGCGTCTGTCGACGCTGCTGCGGATCGAGATCGCCCTCGGCGCCGAGCTGGACATGCTGACGGCGAAGGACAGCTGACGTGACCGGGGCCGCGCGGTCAGTCGCCCTCTCGTATCCGCCTGCGGCGGGATACGGGGCCGGACTGTGTAGGTGGCCGCTTGCACAGCTTGGCGTGCAGACGGACAGTGGCCCCGGCCCCGGTGAGCTGGTCGACTTCATGCGTGTCGTACGCCTCGCCGGACAAGATCGGCATGCCGCATCGATCACACCTCATCAGACCTCCGGTACATGCTCGGGCAGCTGGGGCCGCATGCGTAGACCTCCATGTCGAGGACGTGCGCACCGGAACTGCCGCGCGATATCCCCGCGGAGATGGCCCCGCGCACGTGCAGCAGATTCGCCCCGCACCAGCAACAGGCCCACCCGGTGTACTGGGCTCGGCTCAGCTGGCTCACCGGTGGCGGGGACGGAAGCGTCGTCACGACGGGTCCGAGATGGGCTTCAAGTCGTTCAGGGCACGGCACTGCGGGCAGGCCCCGGCGAGGGGGCGCTTGGGACCGCCCTCACGGTCAGGGGTTGCCACGATTCGGACATTGCTCGCGTACCCCTCGCACCAGTGGCAGTACCCGAACACACCGGCCAGCCGGTCTACGTCCGGCAGGTTGTCGGGCTGCGGCTGCGTCATGCCGTCACCTCGTCCTGGATCAAGGCCCACACCTCGGGGCCCATCGGGGTGTACGCGCTCCCCCACGCGTCAGCGGTGCGCAGCGCGCCGTACACCTGTTCCCACCGCGCCACGTCAGCGGGCGCGGGGGCGGGCGCGTGGATGCGTATGCCGCGCTCCGTGCTCAGCACATGCACCGGATCATCAAGCGCGCGTTCCAGTGCGGTCCGCAAAGCCGCTGCTCGCAGGCTCATAGGCACAGCACATCCCCGCTCTCGTGCGAGAGAATCACTCTCGTACGAGAGTAGCGAGGCGACCACTACTCTGTCACGTAAGTCACACGGAAGGGAGCAGCCGGTGAGCACCGACACGCCGCTGTACCTACGCGTCGCGGACGACCTCCGTGCACGCATCGAGTCCGGCGAGCTGCAACCGGGCAGCCGCCTCCCCTCCGTCGCCGAGCTGATCCAGCAGTACGGCGGCAGCAACAGCGTGGCGAGCCGCGCCTACCGGCTGCTCGTGGATGAGGGCCTGGTCGTCTCCCGCCACGGCGCCGGCCACTACGTCCGCGGCCACGACACCCCCGACCTCCTCGTCCGCCAGCACCGGCGCCGCAGCGAGGACAGCCCCTTCGCCGAGGGGGCTGCGCGGCAGGGGTCTGTGGGTACGTGGCAGCACGACTCCACGACGGAGAAGGCGAGTGCTGCGGTCGCGGCCCGGCTCGGCCTCGCCGAGGGTGAGCCGGTCATGCACACCTCGTACGTCTACCTCGCCGACGACAAGCCGGTGCAGCTGGCCGAGTCGTGGGAGCCGCTCGCCCTCACGGGCCAGTCGCTGATCGCGCTTCCCGAGGTCGGGCCGTACGCGGGCGTCGGGGTGGCCGCGCGGATGCGGGTCATCTCCATCGAGGTCGGCGACCCGGTGGAACGGGTGCGGGCGAGGCAGGCCACGCGGCAGGAGGCGCAGGCCCTCGGCATGACGCCGCCCGGACCGGTCCTCGCGATCGAGCGGACCTACTACGACCAGGCCACCGGCCGCCCCGTCGAGACCGCGGACATCGTCATGCGCGGGGACCGGTGGCTGTCGGTGTACGGGCAGGCCCCCGCCGCCACCTGATCAGGCAGGGGCGGGGCCCATGTTGGCTACGAAGACGGCACCGGAGTAGCCGGGGCCGCCGCCGAAGTACACCTTCTGCGTCGTGCCGTCCGCGCTGTTGCCCCTGTACGCGAGCACGATCTTCGCGTTGCCTGAGCCGTCGACTTCGCCCGACTGCACGACGAACTGCCGCAGGCCCGCCTCGCCCGCGAACGCGCTCTGCGGGTACAGCGGGGCGTACCCGTCCGCCTCTGGCGTCGAGGTGCCTGAGCTGACGTACCGCGAGACGCCGCCCGCCGCAGCCTTGATCCCCAGATCAAGAACGATCCCGTACGTGCGGAGGAACGAGACCGAGAACCAGAGCCGGTCACCGACGGCCGCAGGAATCGCCGTGCCGATCTCGACGCCGCCCGACGTGGTGACGATCGCCCACCCTGCCACCACAGGCGGCACGATGATCTGCTGGTCGATCCGGCCGTCGAGGCTGACGATCGAAGAGCCGCCCCCGCCCTCGGCAACCACGCGGTCGACGTACGCCTTCCGGGTCAGTTGGTTGTCGAACTCGGGGTCGAACCCCGGACCGAGAGGAATCCTCTGGCCGAAGTTCTTCTCGCCGTCAACGACTTGATCGCCGGTCAGCAGGACCACGCCGTCGAGGGACGGAGAGGTGCCCGGCTCGCCCTGCGGTCCTGCCGGTCCGGTCGGCCCCTCTGGTCCCTGCTGTCCGGTGGCCCCTGCGGGTCCAGTTGTGCCCGTTGCTCCGGTGGGTCCGGCGGGGCCCTGCGGTCCGGCGGGTCCGGGCACGAGGACGTACTCCCCGTCGTCGGCCGTCGCCGGGATCAGCTCGGACAGGTCCACCGTGCCGTAGCTCTTCGGCAGGGACACGTACAGGTCGACACCTCCGCCAAGATCCAGACGGTACGTCCACCCCGTCGGCGTGAACCCGTCGGCGTCGTTCGCCACCAGGACCACAGACCACGCCCCACCTGCGTCCGGAGTCACGACGACGGGTTCGTCATTGCGGACGACGACGCCCCACTGCGCGCCGACGACGCGCGTCGGAGTAGGCCGGATCTTCACCGGCAGTAGACGGCCCTCGCCGTCCGCGAGCGTCTGGTGTCCGGTCAGGGTGACGGTCTGCACCCCAGAAGGAAACGCCATGGGGTCACACTCCAGTTCGCATGTGCTCGCGCACGAGGTCGTGAATGTCGTCCGACTCGGGCGCGTTACCCCGCTCCCGCATACGACCGATCAGCTTCTCCACAGTCCACGAGTAGGCGCGCAGCAGCGCCGACATGGTGTCGATACGCTGCGTCTGCTCCTCGATCTTCCGGTCCTGCTGGCCTATCCGCCGGTCCAACCCCTCGCGGATCTCCCTGAACGCGGCGAGATCCTGCGCCCGTTGTGCTGGCTCGGCGGCGACGTTGGCCGCCGTTCGCTGCGCTTCGGCCGTCGTGAGCGCCGCCGCCTTCGTGGCGCGCGCTGCGAACAGGCCACTCCCCAGCAGCGCGAGCGCTCCGAGAATCGACCCCGCGATCCCTGCGGCAACCCCCCACGATCCGCTCACGGTCTCTCCCCACGTGCAAGGTGGGGCATCTCGTACTCCGGCACGGACGCAGCCCACAGGATCATTCCGACGTGGCTGGTGGCGTACCAGCCGAAGATCGCCAACCCGCGCGGGAAATCACCCGCCGCGGCCCCCCACAAAAACGCGGACCCCCACACGAACGGCGGCACCAGCGCAGCGATAAACCCCCACCGGTCCCGGCCGATCCGCAGCCACGCCGACCCGAACGTGACCGCACCACACACCACCCACAGCGACGCCCAACAGCGCAGGTCCGCCCACCGGGTCAGCGCCTCCAGCCCCTGCGGGTTCGGCGCCGGGCTCAGGATGTAGCCGAGGCCGAAGCACACCTTGCCCGTGCCAAGGAGCACGAGCGCTGCACCGCGGCGGCCCAAGCGCTGGCCGAGCCGCCGAGCCGCCGCGCGCATCAGACCGTCGTCTTCGGCTTGTTGGGCACCGCGTAGACGATGCCCCACGCCCCGAGGACAGCGAGCGCTATCGTCACGCCCTCCCCAGTGGTGAGGACGTTGTCCTGCACGGCGGTTACCGCCGCGGTTGCACCGGCCGCGATCCCCGCGGTGATGGACTTGGCGATGCTGGAGATTCTCATGGGTGCCTCACTTCGATTCGAGGGCAGCGATCCGCTTGCCCTGCTTGGCGACGGTCTTCTCCAGAGCGGAGAGCCGCTGTTCGGTGGTCGGCTTGGGCGTCGGTGTCGGAGCCGGGGAGGACGTCGGCGGCGACCACGACGCCGCGTGCTTCAACCGCTCGGCCACGTCGGCGCGGAACTGCTTGCCGCTGAACTCGAACCGGCCACGCGTGCCGTACCCCTCAACAGGCCCGCGCGGGTCGACCTTCCCCTCGACGGACGTCTCCTTGTGCAGCCCGCACGACTCGGCAGACCAGCCGTGATGACGGCACACGGCCGCGTTGATCCGCACCCACGCGTCGTACTGCCCCCGCGGATACACGTCCTTCCCGTCGCCGAGGTTCTCCGTCTCGACCCCGTAGGCGACGTCGTTCCCGTCGATCGTGCCCGACGACTTGGCGGGCGCCGGGTGCGTCGTCTTCTCGTCGAGGAACGAGGTGTAGGCGTTGGCCGCCATCAGCCCGGCGTGGTTCGCCCGGCCCGCGCTGCACATCGTGGCGACGCCCGACTTGGCGAGGTAGACGTGCGCGAGCGGCGCCGGAAGTCCGGCCACGCCGTTCTTCGCCACGGTGTCCCGCGCGCTCAGGCCTGCGGTGTGGTGGTTGAGGAACATGTGGACCGGGCCGAACGTCTTGCCGGTCTCGTCGTCCCTCTCCCGCGTGCGCCAGCCGGGGTACTCGGAGACGCTGACGCCCTCGGCCTTGAGTATCTTCAGCCACTGGTCAGGGGTGAGTGGAGGTGCCATGGTGCCTTCTTTCAGAGGAGTCGGGCGTAGCGGGGCGAGCAGCCGATGGAGCCGCCGCCGCCGTACTTGCCGCCGGTCGTAGCGCCCGCAGTCCGGCGCACCTGGATCTGCACCTTCAGCTGATCGGCCGCCCGGTACGGGGTCAGGTCAAGGGAGAGCGCGGGGAACACGAAGCTGAAGGTGGCCGGCACCGTGCCGGACGCGGCGACGGTCGACCCCGCGAGGACGACCTGCCAGTCCCCGCCCGTGTTCGTGCTGGAGACGACGTCGCCGATCAGGACCAGGCCGAGCGCGAGGGTGGCCGAGCGCGGGCTGAGGATCGTCTCCCACACCGTGACGAACGAGGTGCTGTCCTCGTACCCCAGGCCGTTCAACGACGTCCGGAAGAAGGGCAGTTCGTCCCGCTCCCACCCGGCGCGCTGGAGCGCGGCGACCTGCTCTTGCAGCTCGGCCAGCTGCTGGAGGAAGTCCGTGGACTTGGCGACCTTGGGCATGTCACGCCGCCACGCAGGTCAGACGGACACGCTCGGGCCCGTTCACGCTGGTGTTCTCGATCGTCACGATCCGAAGCACGCCCTCGCGTCCGTTCGGTGACTGCGGCTCGGGGTCGATCACGAACAGGGCCTCGTCGCCGACGGAGTACGAGCCGAACTCGGGGTCGCCGTCCGCGCTCACCTCGAAGGTGGGCTGCGTCGTGTACTGGCTGCGCGCGGTGAGGTCAGCGTTGGTGAGGCCCTGCACCTGCGCCTCGTCCGTGAGGTCGCCGTACGACTCGACGCCTTCGAGGAGCGGCCACCCGGAATCGATCAGGTCCTGCGCCGCCGCCGTCTTCACGATCTTCGCCTCGCCCGAGCCCGCGCCGAGCCCGGACATCTCCGTGACCAGCGACGTCCCGTCTTCGGGCCAGTCGTAGCTGAGGATCGACCCGTACCCGCCGCCCTTCGAGAACACGAGGCCGCTCTCCGCCGCGGTCCGGCCGCGCCGCGGGAACCACGTCTTCGCCCGCCGATACCGCACCGGCGCCTGATTGTTGGCCGCCGACGTCCAGCCCACCTCGATCGTGAAGTCGAACCCGTTGTCGGCCGCAGCGAGTTCGCTGATCGACTTGTAGATCTCCGGGCGCTCGTACCCGAAGTACGTGACGGTGCGCGTGATCCCGTGCCCCGGCGACGTGAGCGGGTTGATGTCGATGTTGATGTTGCCGCCAGGCTGGTCATTGGCGTACCGCAGCAGGCTCCAGACGATGAACTTCTGGTCGGCGTACAGTCGCTGCCCGCCGAAGTCCACGAAGGCCGGATCGATCAGCAGGCTCGTGTCCGTGGACAGTGTCTTCTTCACGTACCGGTGCTGGAAGTACGACAGGAACTCGGACGCCTGGATGCTCTTGCCGCCCGCCGTGTCCTCCCGGGTCCACACAATGCCGCCCCACACGAGGACCCCGTCCCTGTCCACGTACACCGCGGTCCGGCCCGGCGTGCACGCCGTCTCCGGGTCCAAGGGGAACGTCTCGTCGTTGTAGGGCACCGCCGCCCGCAGCGTCCCGATCCCGTTCAGCTCGAAGCTGTACGAGACGTTCGAGAGCGGGAGCTCGGCGAGGAGTGTGTCCGTGCGCAGGTCGCAGAACAGGTACGTGTACGTGTGCTCGGGCTGCTCGCTCGCCGCCGCGAACAGCTGCGCAGACAGCGCCGTCAAGTCGGCCGTCATGCGATCGGCTCCACGATCAGCTGCCCGTCCGAGCAGTTCGTGACCGTGCCGATCGTGCCGACACTGGAGAACTGGTACTGAGGGGTGATCGTCAGCGAGGCGCCCGGCGTGAGCCCGGACCGGACCACAGACCGCGAAGCGTACGAGCGGGTGCCCGCCGTCGACACCGCGTTCTTGATACCGCCGCCCTCGGTCAGCGCACCCGACGCCCGCCACAACACCCACGCCGTGGACGCCGAGGTGTTCGTGTTCACCAGGGCCGCGCCAACCGTGATGCGCACCATGCCCGACGGCGGCACCGTGATCGTGACCGGCGGCCACTGACCCGACGTAAAGTCCGTCACCGCGCCCGTCACCGGCGAGGCCGGCAGACTCACCTGATCCGACGACGACGGCCGCACGACCTCACGGACCTGACGCTTCGTACCTGCCTGCTGCCCGACCTCGAACAGATCCGTGTCGGTCTGGTAGACCACCTGCCCCGGATGCAGCCGAGTAGGGGCGGCACTGCTGCTCACGGGAACGATGCCGCCCGCGGCCACGGTGTAGTTGCGGACGTCGGTGATGTTGCCCGTGGCTACGCTCGTCTGCGACGGGCCGACCGCGATGTCCGCGAGAACCTGCGCGTTCGCCGGGAGCGTGCCCCGCACCGTCGCGCCAGCCGACGCGGCATACGGACCCTGAATGACCTCAAGGCGCCACTCATTCGCGGCGCCCGCGTACTCGCCGTCGTAGACGCTCGCGACAATCGTGTCCTTGCGGAACTGGCCGGCACCACCGGCCGCGGCGATCGTCAGGGTGTAGTCCGCGTCGTTGACGCACACGTACGTGCCGACGCCGCCGGTGTCGTGCTGGTCGATGAACGCGTACCCCGCGGACACGATCACCGTCATGTTCGGCGTGGCCGCTGCGCGCACCTTCAGCTGGTAGTTGGTGTACGACGGCTTCACGCCCTGCCGGATCCGCATCGGTGTCGCCTCGTCCACGGCAAAGCCGGGGTACGACAGCAGCGACGCGATCACCAGTCGGTCGCTTCGGGCCGGGTAGCTACCGGCCTGCATCCAGGTCGGCGGGTTGATCGGGGCCACCGTGGGCCTCCTTTCTCACAGGCTGGTGTCGCGCCAGGTGACGGTCAGCAGGGACGTTTGACCGGGCGCGCCGGGTAGGGCGCTGCCTCGGTAGGCGAGTTCGTTGGAGCCGGGTTCGAGGACGGGCCACACCGACCCGGCGCGGACCCACGAGCGGCGCGGCGCCGAGCCGCCGAGGAGGACCGCCCGGGACCGGGTGTCGATCAGCAGGTACTCGCCCGCCTGCAAGCTGGCGTCGAGCTGGAGGATGCCGCCCGTGGTGACGTCCTCGATCGCGGGGGAGGCGACCGGGCCGTCCAGCCGCAGCACCGGATACGCCGCCGAGGCGCCGTCGTTGACCGCGGTCAGCCGTCCAGAGGTGCCCGCGACGCCGTACGTACGGAACCCGGAGGCGACGTCTTGCAGGAAGTACACGTCGTCCACGAACAGCACGTCGGTGGCGGGCGGCGTGGACGGCACGGTCGGGGCGAGCTGTCCGAACGCGGCCCCGACCGGGGCGTTGAACCCCGCATTGAGCTGAGTCCACGTGTTCGCCGCGACCGCCACCGCGTTGGTACTGGTCGACATGTAGGTGTGCGAGGCGTTGTACCAGTTGACGTTCAGCGCCACGCTGCGGGCGGTGACGCACCTGAGCCAGCCCTGCGCCCGGTAGTTCTGCCCGGCCACCACCGCGAACTGCTCGGACTCGGCACGCGGCGAGGGACTCGTGCCGTTCGGGGTCAGCTGCATCGACCACGACCCGGAGTGGGCCTGCGTACTGACGCGCGCGATCGCCCCAGTGTTGCCCGTCCAGTTGGACAGGTCCGTCTCGAAGGTGCCGTTGGCGTTCAGGGCGGTCGGCGTGACGCCGTAGACGAGCGGGTACGAGCGGCCGGCCGCCGGACTGTACGCCGTCGTCGAGGCCGACTTCTCGTCCAGGCCGTACAGGTAGGGGTCGGCGCAGTAGAACTCCAGCACCGCCTCGCCGATCGACCAGAGGTACTCGGCGTCGTAGGGGAGCGACCGCTTGCGGACCTTCGCCCACACGAGAACGTCTTGGTCGAGGAACTGGAGCGGCTGTGGCTGCCGCTGTGGCTGCGTCGCGTTCCGAAGGGCGAGAGTCAGCGCGCGCAGATCGTCGGGGCTCGCGCCCCTCAATCCGAGCTTGATCGGAATGGTGCGGGCCTCGGTCCAGTCCGGGCCCGTGTAGTCACCGTGCTGCCCCGGCCGCTCCACGTCTTCCGACCGGATACCGGGCAGGTCGTCGAGGCCCTCGATCGCCGTCACGTGGTACTGCGAGCCGGGGCCGAAGGTGAGGTCGCCCCACTGGACACGGCCGAGCTTCTGCTGCGCCACCGTCACCGCCTCCCCACGAGGCCCTGCCACGACAGGGCGCGCAGCATCCCATCCGGCGTCGCCTCGGTCCCGTAGAGATAGATGTTGTTGGTCTGGTCGCCCCGGCCGCCGCCTCCCGCGTACACCGCGGCAAGCTGGCCGGCCGTCGGCGTCACCGACAGGGAGCCGCCCGCCCTGGAGGCGACGTCGAGGGCGGCGCCGGCCATCGACCGGGCGGCGTCACGTACGCGCTTCGTCGAGGCGAGCAGTCCCTCGCGCAGGCCCTCGCCGTCCATCTCGCCGAGCCACCGGAACTCGCGCGACGGGGACTTGGTCTTGTGGGCCTTCTTCACCGTCTTGAGCATGTCCTCGGCGATCTTCCGCATCTGCTTTTCGATCGCCTTCTCCTGCGACTTCAGCCCCGCCACGAGCCCCTCGGCCGCGCGGATGCCCGCCCCGTACAGGGCGTCGCCCACGGTGTTGCCGGTCGCCGTCGCGCTCTTCGCGAGCTGCCCCTGCAAGTCGTTGATCTTCTTCAGCTCGGCCGGGGTCGCCTTCGCCAGTGCCGCGGCCGTTGCCCCGCCCGCATCGACACCTGCGTCGGCGATCTGCTGGAGCAGGTCGCTGCGGAGTCCGGCCTTCTTCAGCTTGGCGATGTTGTCCTGGAACGCCTTCGTCGCCTTGAGGGACTGCTGGAGTCCCACGGTGATTGCCGAGACCGAGTTGACGTCGGAGTGCCCGGTCGTGATGTTCGCGTCCTGGAGGATGCCCTCAGTGATGCCCGCCGCCGCCTTCGAGCGGGCCTTCAACAGGTCATCGAGCTTCTTCTGCGCAGCCGCGAGCCGCTTCACCACGGCGTCCCGCCGCGAGACGAGCTTCTCCAGGGTGGCGGTCGCCTTCGCGAGGCTCTTGCCGACACCCGAACTCACGTTGTCGGGCAGCGCCTTGGTGATCGACTGGAGCTTCGACTTCAGCTTGGCCGTGCTCTGGTCGATGCCCGCGATGAAACCGGCGATGAGCAGCTGGCCGGCCGGGGTGAGGATCTTCGCGTCCTTCGCGGGCGGACCCTTCCAGCTGGTCAGGTTGTCGGTGAGCCCGCCGAGCTTGTCCTTCACCGCGCCGAACATGCTGGAGATGCCGTCGATGAACCCCTGGATCAGCGACTTGCCCGCGTTCCACAGCACACTGGCCATCGACCCGACGGCCTTCTGTGCCTTAGCGGGCAGGCCCGTCAGGAACACGACCGACTCGGCGACCTTCTTCCGGATGGCGTCGACCAGCCCCTGCCCGGCCTTCACCGCAGGCGTCACCATCTGGACAGCCAGGGAGACCAGCGCGTTGAAGGCTCTGCCCGGCAGCCCCGCCAGCCAGCTCACCGCGGCGCTCACGCCGTCGCCGACCGCCCGGCCGATCGCTACCGACTTCTCTGCGATCCACGACGCGGCAGAGCCGACGGCGTCCTTCGCGGTCTGCCACGCCCCGGAGAAGTCGCCGGTCAGGAGCTGGCCTACGACGGTGAGGACGGGCACCAGTACGTTGGTGATCGCCCCGGCCAAGATCGTCGTGAGTGTGGTCGCCAGGCTGACGGCGATCTCGATCAGCGGCTGGATCGCGGGGAGCAGGTTCTCCAGGATCAGCACGGCGAGTTTACCGAAGGCGGTCAGGATCGGGCTGGCCGCGACCAGGAGTTCAGCGAAGGCGGTACCCAACTCCACAAGACTCGGACCGAGTTGGACGAGGAGATCTGCGATGACGGGGAGCAGGGTCTCTGCCAGCTGGACGAGCAGGGCCGCGAACGGCGCCACGAACTCTGGCATCTGCGCGAGGATCGGGCTCAGCGCGTCGAGGAGGATGTCAGCGACTTCCTGAATGATCGGCGCGAGGTCCGCGAAGATCGTGCTGAGTGCCTCGAAGAGCGGCATCGCCACCGGCAGCAGCGCGGTGATCAGCTGGCCGAGCACGGTCAGAAGCGGCGACGCCGCGACGATGACCTCACCCACGGCCTCGGCGACAACCTGAAGGACCGGGCCCAGGGCCTCAATGATCGGGGTCAGCGCCTCGCCCAGGGCGGTGACCAGGGTCTGCACCGGCGGTCCGAGGGCCTCGACAACCGGGCCTACCGCCAAGAGCGCCTCGGCGAGCAGCGGAGCCACGGTGGACGCGATCGTCCCCATGGTCTCGAACAAGGTCGTGAGCCCGCCCTGTACCTCGCTGGTGTTCACGACGTCGGCGATGGCGCCCGTGATCTCCTGCAAGGTGTTGATCAGCCCGCCGCCACCCTCGGGCACGGCGTTGAAGATCGCGCCGATGATCTTGCCGACGTTCGAGCCGACCGTGAGCAGCTGGCCGAGCAGGTCCATCGCCGTCTCGATGGCGTCCTGCATCGCGCCGGACTCGAACGCGTCGCTCAGCTTCTCGCCGATGCCCGCCGCAGCATGGGCAGCACCATCGGTGAGCGACTCGAACGACGGCCCGGCCGCCGCGCCGATCTGCCCCAGCGCCGTGACCACGATGCCCGGGACCCCGGACAGGTTCCGCAGGCCAGTGCTCGCCGAACCGAGCGCCTTCCCCAGCGTCCCGTTGTCCGCCAGCTCCTTCGCCGCGCCCATCGCGCCGGCCGCCATGTCGCCGAGCGCGGTCGCCGAGTTGAGCAAGTTCGTGCGCAGCACCGGGAGCACGCTCTTCGCGGTGCGCTCAAGGTTGTCGCCGAGGCCGCGGAACACCTCCTCCTGCACGGCCTGCTGTACCTCGCGCAGGGCCGGGCTCAGGTCCCGCACCGTGGTGGCGAACTTGGCCGCGCTCGGCGACAGCTTGTCGAGAGCCTTCTCGAACTCCTCGGCCTTCGACGGATCGAGCGCGGCGCTGAGGGCGTCGTCCATGCCGACGGCCGCGAGCTTGACCGTGCCGGACGCCAGCTGCACCGCAGCCATACCCGTCACCGCGATGCCCGCCGCCGGGGCCACGTTCGCGAGGGTCTGCACGACGCTCGCGAGGAGCGGCACCGCCGAGCCCAGCATCCCCGCGGACTTGGCCGCGCCGCCGAGAGCGCCCGCCGCCCCGCCCGCGGCGCCCTTGATCTGGCCGAGGATGCCGGTCAGCCGTCGGGGCCGGTCGACGTCCACGTCCACGTCGATATCGACGTCCGTGTCATCCACCCGGCGGGCTGCGGCGAGGAGTTCGTCCAGCTGCCGGGCTGCGGCGCGCGTCGTGACCTGCACCGTGACGTCGGGGTGCTGGTCCGAGAGCCGGTTGATGTGCGGCTGAAGCTCGTTGATCCGACGCAGCGCCTCATCGATGCTGATGTCGACGCCGATGCGCTGGTTCGACAGCTCGTCCAGCTCACGGCGCACCCGCGCCATGTCCCGATCCAGCTCGGAGCTGTTCCCGTCGATCTGGATGTCCGGCAGGTGCGAGACGAGGTCTCGCAACTCCCGCTGCACACCCTGGCCGAGGGCGGCGCCGATGCTGGAGCCCTGCCGCGCCGCATCGGCGACCGTGCCGTTCAGCCCGTCGAGGTTGACCGCCAAGTGGCTGACCAGGTTCGGCAGGTTGATGTCATCAGCCACTCGGGGTCACCTCCTCGGGGTTCAGCCGCGGCTCATGCGGGCCATGTCGAGCAGGCCGGGACCGGACTGCATCGCGGGCTGCTGCTGGGGACGGGTGCCGCCGGTCTGGTTGGCGGCCTGGTGCTCATCGGCCAGCGTCATCAGCTGGCCGAACGTCATGTCCCAGAAGTCGTGGGGAGGAATGTGGAGGGCACCGATGGCGAGGTAGTAGAGCTGAGACCAGGGGAAACCGTCGTCGTCTCCGGAGTGGCCCCGTTGTCCTTCGGGGCGTCGTCGTTTCCCAGGCCCGCCAGAGCCTTCGTCAGCGCGGCGTTGAAGGTCTCGACATAGCGGGCCAGTTCGCCGGGCAAGAGGAGGTCCGCGAGGTCGACGCCGTCCGTACGGCGGCGGTAGGTGATGTCGCCTGAGATGCGCCTCTCGCCCTTCGCGTCCTGGTGCTCGCGGAAGTGCGGCTCGAATCCACCCGGCCCGATGCAGCCGGCGCCGATGAGCTGGACGAGCGGGCCGAACGCTGCACCCTTGCCGGTCACGTCGATGGCGCGCTGAGCGGCCTCGACGGACCCATAGCGGGCCTCCAGCAGCGCCAGGGAGCGCAGCGGGTAGCGAAGGGGGATCTCGGTTCCGTCGGACAGCGGGATGCTGCCGCTGCCTCCGAGCAGGTCAAGGCCTTGCGTCATGGTGGTGGGTCCCTACGTGAGTGCCGGGTTTCGGCCTGCGGATGAGGGGTGGCCGGCCGGGCGCGCTGAGCGAGAACGCGCCCGACCGGAGATCAGGCGATCGCCGCGGCGGTCTCGTTGATGACGAGGGAGATCCAGTCGTCCGTGGAGATGAGCGGGTCGGCGTCCGCGGTGAAGCTCGCGATGCGGTAGTCCTCCTCGGCGAACCCGAGGTCCGGGAACGCGCTGAGCGTGAGCTTGTGGAGGACCACGTGGAAGTCGCCGCCGATCAGGTCGACGCCGTTCTCGGGCGTGACGCCTTCGAGCTTGAAGGCCGGGAAGTTGGCGGTCGCGCCCTTCAGATCCCATCGGGAGGTCTCGGCGGCACCGGTGCCCGAGTCGGTGACCGTGCCGCCGAGGATCGCCACGAGGACGTCGAGCGACACCTTCGCGTGGCTGATGGCGACCTGCACGTTCGTCAGCGCCGAGTTCGACGCCAGCTTCTTGTTGTCGCCGCGCAGCTGCTTCACCTCCACGTCACCGGAGATCTCGAAGCTCTTGATGCCGGGCACGTCGATCAGCGCGCCGTACGTCGGGGTGCCGGACGCGGGGTCGGCCGTCAGAGGCGCGATCTTCGCGTCCTCGATGCCGTACACCTTCGTGAACCGCTGAATGGGCATGTCCTGTCCTTCCTGGTGCCGGGGTCCGGCCCTTACGTGAGGGGTGGGGCGTCGACTGCGGGTTCGGGGACGGTCTCCAGCGGGCAGCCGGGGAGCGCAGGGGCGGGGCCGGCGTCTTGCGGGACGATCAGCCCGTCGACCGCCCACCACGCGGTACCGGGCTGGTCGTCGGCGTCGTGCACCGAGACCGCGCCGTGCTCGATGGCGACGGCCGCGCCGATCCGGGCGACGACCGCACCGGGGCGGGCCGGCCAGTGCGGGCCGAGGGCGGCGAGTGCGTCCTCGCGGGACGTGGGGGTGTGGGTGATCCTCATTGCGGGACCACCTCCTGTGTGAGGAGCGCCCGGCGGACCGTGATCGTGATCGAGTGGCGGACGCGGTTGTCCTCGATCGGGATGCGGTCGATGTCCTGCACGCGGACGGACGTCACCTTCGCCGGGTGTGCTGGCAGGCCGTGTCCGTGGAGGGCGGCGGCGATGGCCTCGGCCAGCCCGTACCGTTCGGTGTTCTTGGTGGTGACTGCGCCGGTCTTCGCGCGGGCCCGCTGCACGAGGTCGACCACGATGGTTTCGTTCACCTGCGGATCGGCCCCGGCGTCACCGGCTGCCGTGAGGTCGATCGTTGCGGGGAGCCCTTCCTGCACGACGATGTACGGCTCGGCCTGCTTCGGTCGGGGGCCGTCGCGGAAGACGGGCACGCCGAACTGGAGGCTTTCGAGTCGGGCCTTGATGGCGCCCGAAGTCGACGCGGCCATCAGCGCCGTCCGATCTGCGAGGCGTGCGCCCGCCAGAAGATGGGCGTCAGCTCGATCGCCGGACGGAGGAACGGCTGAGCCGCCGTGCCCGGGTGGTTGACCTGCGCGACCGGATGCGCAGCGCCCGGCCAGTACAGGGCCTGCTTGTACTTGGGCTTGATGACGTGCGGCGCGGTGCCGTACTCGACGGCCGCCGCGTAGTTCACGTTCGACCCGACCATGTAGCCGAGCGACCGCCCGCCGCCCTCGGCACGCGAGACGATCGAGGACCGCAGACGGCCCGTGTCCACCGGGGCCCGGCGCCTCGCCTCGTTCTGCACATCGATCCGGGTCCGGTCCACGGCGCGCGCCACGTCATCCGACATGCGGCCCATCACCCGGCGCAGACCACGCTCGTACGCCCTCGTGTTGATCCGCGCCGTCGTCGAGGCAGAGGCCCGCATCGAGACACTGCGACGCACCCGCATCACACACCCCCGATCAGCGACGCACCGCGGTTCAGGTACGGGGCGAGAAGGGCGTCAACCTGCGTCGATCCAGTCGACGACGACGGGGCCACAACGTCAGACGGGGCGTCGTCGTCGGCGTCCTCGATGCGCACGTTGTTGCCCTCGTCATCCGCGTCGAGGGAGTCATCCACCGCGGCGTCCGCATCCGACGGCGCCGCCCGGCCCTGCATCTCCGCGGCGAGCAGCGCGTTGCCCAGGGACACCGTCATCGGCGTCTCGGCGTAGCCGAAGCTCCCCGCGACCCGAACCTGATCGGCCCCCCACCGCGACCACAGCCCCTGCCAGCCGCCGTTGTACGACTCGGCCCCCACCACCAAGTCGTCGTAGCCGCCGAACGCCAGATGCAGGGCGTCGATCTGTCCGAGCACGTCAGACGACGTGACCCGGTACGCCGACGACGGGATGAGGGGGCCGTCGTCGCCGTTCAGAACAGGCGTGACGCTGGTGATTGTTCGGACGCGCCGCGGGAGGATGACCAGTCCCCCCGCGGCCACGTCCGCCACCACCACCAGGTCGGTTGGTTCGAAGAGCTGGAGCGTGTAGGCGGTGATCCGCTCCCGGGCAGCAGCAATCCACGCGGTGACCTCGGCATCCGTGCCGGTACACCCCGCGTCTCGTGCGGCCTCAAGGGAGCAGTACGCCATGGGTCAGCCCTGCTCGCCCTCGTCGGACTGCTCGCCCGCGTCGAGTTCCTTCTTCACGCCCGCGGTGATGAGTCCGCCCTTGGCGACGATCTGCCGGGCGTAGCCACCCGGGTGGGAGTGGACGACGGGGCCGGTCGGCTCGCCGGTGCCGGCGGAGTCGAGGGCGCGGAACGCGTCGTCGGGCGCCTGCTGGCCGACCTCCCATCCCTCGCCTCCGGAGTACTGGCGGGTGGACACGACGGCCGGGTTCGGCTGCTCGTCAGGGGTGTCGGGGGTGTCGGGGCTGGGCTTGCGTGTGGCCATGGTGTGGCTCCTCGCGCGAGTGTCAGGAGAGGGGGGGGAGGGAGGCGCGGCCGGGGACCGCCGGCCGCGCCCGTCGATCAGGAGGTGGCCGCAGCGAACGTGATCTTCACGAAGGCCTGCGGGGTGTGCACGGCGATGTTGGCGCGGCGCTCGGCGAGGATGACCAGCGTGTTCGCGGTGAAGTAGTCCGCGTGGCTGTCGGTCATGAGGATCGTGATGCCCTGCCGCTCCCACAGCGTGGCGCCGGTGCGGAACCCGCCGAGGAGCGCGGTGCCCGCGGTCATCGCCACCGTGGTGACGACGGTCAGACCCCACAGGCGCATCGGCGCGCCGGGGTCGGTGACGTTCGCGATGACGCGGAACTGGCCGTTGTCGTCCTCGTCCAGCTCGATGTCCTGCCAGTCCATCGGGTTGAGGACGATCGCCGACGGGGGGTACAGGGCGAGTTCACCCTGCGTCTTCGCCTTGCGGACCGTGATCAGCTTGACGTCCGTGTTGCCCACGCCCGGCTGGTAGGTGCCGATGCCCGAGGTGGTGAGGATGCCCTGCATCTCGGTCGTGCCGTTGCCCGTGAGGATCTCGCGATCCATCTTGTACTCAAGGCCGTACGTGAGACGGCCGTTGATGTACCCCATCAGCTGGCCGTTGTCGTCCGCGGCCTGCCTCGTGATGGGCACCCAGTGCGCGACCGTCTTCAGCGTCGTGGTGATGAGGTCGAACACGAACGGGCCGCTCTTGGGCTTGTCCGCGCCCTCGGCCACAACCGCGGCCTTGTTCCACGTCGACTGCGGGCCGGACATGTCCCGCATGTATTCGAGCGTGGTGCCGTCCGACGTCTGCCTGTCGAGCAGGCTCGCGACCAGCAGCGGGAAGTCCGGGTTGTTCGGGATGATCCCCGGCACCCTGGTGTTCTGCTGCGGCTGCGTGGTCGTGGTGACCGTGCCGGTCGGGGCCGCGCGGTGCTCGAAGGCGAACTTGCCCCGCTTGCCGTTGGCGCGGAAGATCTCCAGCGCCGAAGACCGGACGAACCCTTCGGCGACGGTGAGCGGATGCTCGTTGCCGTTCGCGTCGGGCTGCATGCCCGGCTCTGTGCGGCGGGTGTCGGGCTGCGGGTCGCCCGGGGGGACTGCGGCCTGGAGGGCGCGCAGTCGAGCGTCGCGCTGCTGTGCCTGCTCGATCTGCGCGGTGATGTCGTCGGCGCGCTGGAGCAGCTCGGCCACGTCACCGTCGAAGTTGGGGTCCTGGAGCAGGCGTACGACCTCGTCGCGCTGCTCCAGCAGGGTGGGTGCGCCGCCCTTGATGGCGTAGATCGGGTACCGCTTGGCCGGGTTCTCGCCGCACGCGGCGCGGCCCTTGCGGTAGCCGATGGGGTGGACGCGGGCAAAGTTGCTCACGAGATCCTCCTCGGCCGGTGGACGGCGCGCAGCCGCCCAGGTGTCTGGGTGTCTGCGGTCCGTCTTCTACGGCCGGTGGATCGCGCCCGGCGTGCTCGCGGCTTTTACGTCCGGTGCGAGCGGCCCGGATGTGGGGAGGGTAGATCGATTGCTGGTGTGCGTGTGGGTGGGGGCTGCAATTCGCGCGGCGACGGGCGTCTACCTGCGTCGGTCCGTCAGCTTCGAGAGTGCTGACGCGGTGGTGACCGCTACGAAGGCGAGCACGGCGAGGTAGATGCGCGGCCACCCGTCCACGGCGTATGCAGGGACGAGCACCAGCAGACCGAACACGATCAGTGCCCACATCATCAGCGGCGCCTCCTCTTGCCGCGCACCCTACTCGGCAGGGACCGGTACGAGCGGATGCGGTGAGCCCGCGTACGGGCCCACGGCATCTTTCGGGCGAACGCCCACCGCCACTGTGCGCGGCTGCGGAACCGGCCCGGCATCACGCGCCGCCGACGGCCGTCAGCCGAAGCAGCGCGGCGCGGCGGCGGCGCCGGACCATCTCCTGCTCGTGCGCGAGTGCCGAGTCGCGGCCGTGCTCGCGGTCGTACTCGGCCAGCCGCTCGGCGAGGGTCGGCTCGCCGACGGTGTCGGTGTACAGGGCGCCGAGCGCGGACCGGACGACCTTGAGCTTCGAGCCGGGCACGGCCGCCATGCGCGCGGTGATCTGGCTGACCTCCACGAGCCGCGCCGACCGGATGTTCTCCAGCACGTCGGCCCGGTCTTCGTCGCCCATCTCGGCGAGCTTCTTCCACTCGGGCAGATCGGTGCGCACGAACCCGACGCTGAGTTCGCGGGCCGACCCGGACCGGGCCATCGCCCGCTTGTCGCGGCCGTCCACGGTGTCGTCGTACCGGCCGCCGATGTGGAGGAGGGTCGGCTGTTCGTCGGCCTTGAAGGTGCCGATGGGCGTGAAGGGGCTGTGCATCCACAGGTAGGCGTAGCTGTTCTTGTCGATGCCGCGCTTGAAGACGCCGGGATGGAACGTCGTGCCGTACGAGTCCTTCTTCCCGTACTGGCAGGCGATCCCGTCGAAGGTCCCGTCGTCGTCCTCGCCAACGCGAAACTCGTGCTGCTGGAACGTGCGGAACTCGATCTCCATCACTGGCCTCCCTTGGCCTTGTTGAGGGCGTGCTCGGCGTAGACCTCGGCCACGCCGTTGATGACGTCCCGGTGGCTGCTGCTGAGGTTCGGGGCGTACCGGTAGACGGCGCGGCCGTTGGTGTCGCGGCCGTCGTACTCGTAGACCACCTGACCGTTGCCGAACGTCATCAGCTTGGGCACGTCGCCGTTGATGTCCGTGCGGACGGCGATGTCTCGCTTCCCGTCGAACGGACCCCGGCGGACTTCCTTGAAGGGGACGCCGGGTGGGCAGTACGCGCCCTGGTACTGCGCGTGTCCAGCGGGCTGGAGGATGGCGCGGACTTCACCGCGCAGCAGGGTGGCCATGGTCAGGACTCCTCGGTCTCGTCGTCCCACACGATGCGTGTGTGGCCGCCGTGACCGTGGACCTCCTCGGCGTAGGTGAGGGTGTCCCAGAAGACGATGGACGGACGCGGGCCGACCCAGCGGATCGACACTGAGCCGTCCGGCCACAGCACTCCGTCCGCGACGCGCCCGGTACCGGATACGCCCGTCACGTCGTGGTCGCGGATCAGCGAGAACACGCGCGGGCGAAGCGGCTGAGCCTCGGAAAGGTCCGGGCCCGGCAGATGTTGGGCGAGGGACGGATGGACGTTCTCGTACTCGGACATGGTCAGGACTCCTCGAAGGTGTAGGTCAGCGCGCACCGGCACTGAATGGACTGCGCGGCCGGGGCGGTCGGATCCGCCGGCCACCGGGACTTGGTGAGCGTGAACCGCTTGTTCATGGCGGCGCTCTTGCCGTCGGCTTGGCGGTGGGTCTCGCGGGTCCGCTGGTCCTTCGTGGACAGCCACGTCTTGGTGGTCGCCCCGGCGTCGAGCGCGGCGAGGAACGATGCCTGCGAGTAGCCGCCGACCGTCTCGGTACGGGCGATCATCGTGGCCCGGTAGTCGGAGAGGTTCGCGAACACCCGCTGGAGCCGCGCGCGCAGCTCGGGCACCGACTCACCCTCGGCAACACCGTGCGCGAGGATCTGCGAGCGGAGCACCGCCTCGGTCGTCGCGGTGACCTGCCCGGCCAGCTCCTCGATCCGGTCCCGGAGCGCGTCAGCGACCGCCGGTTCGTCGAGGTCGAAGTCCGAGGAGATCGACGTGCCACCGCGCCGCCATGCCCGCTCCACGAACGGCCGCAGCACGTCAGCGGTGCGCCGCCGCCAGTACCCCGGGTCGAACAGGTCCCGCACCTTGATGCGCTCCTCCCACCCCTGCGGCCCGGACGCCACGTCGAGGTCAGTGAGGCGCGCGGCCGGCACCTCCTCGGGGTCGGGCGGGGCAAGGGTCAGTGTCTGCTCGCGGGCGAGGGCGGCGGACTGCGCGCGCACCTCTTCCAGCCACGCGGCGGACCGCTCGGGCTTCTTCATCAGCCGTTCGAAGTCCCGCAGCACGCGGTCTCGCTGCTCGCGGGCGAGAGCCTGCACGGCGCGGCGGCCGGTGCCCTCCAGCTCGTCATAGGCGGCGTTGATGTCGGCGAGCGACGGCGACGACGGGGTGTCGTCGGCTCGGGACAGACGGGGCGTCGGACGGGCGTCGACCTGCGGTGCAGGACCGCCGAGGAGACGGGCGAGAGCAGCCTCCACGGCGCGCTCGACGACGGCCCCGACGTCGGGCGTCGGCTGCGGGAGACGGGACCAGTCGACGTCCCACGACCGAGCCGCGTCGGTGCCGGCCGCGCCCTGCACCGGGGCGAACTGCGCCCGGTACGGGGTCAAGGTCATCTGGCCGATGCCGTCGGGGAGCGGGTCAAGGCCGAGGACGGCGCGGGCCTCATCCACCATCGTGATATCCGCGTACATCGACGCCCGAGCCCGGTTGGCGATGGAGTCCTGCGCCTCCTGGAGAGCGTCGACCGTGGACAGGTCGAACTCGGCCTCCTCGGCGTCGTCCGGAAGCATCCGGAGATCGATCTCCGAGCCGATCGTCTCCAGCTTCGGCGTCAGCGTGTCTGACCACAGCGTCGTACGGGCTGCCGACCGGTTCTCGTACGTCGTGCCGCCCGCGAGGTAGTCGTGCGGGATCCCGAAGGCGAGCATCACCTCAGCCGCGTTCGCCATCCGCGACTCCAGGTACTCCATCTCCTCGGGTGTGAACGTCATTCGCTCGACGGCGATGCCCTTGCCGCCGTTCTGACCCCCGGAGCCGGGCTGCGAGCGCACGAACAGGCTCTTCCCGGCGTTCTCCGGGCCCCGCACCGACGCCTTCCACGCCGCGACGGTCTGGTTGTACTCGGTCTCGTTCATGTCGCCGAGGTAGACGACGTTCGAGGGGCGGCCACCGTTGGCGTAGCTGGAGCGCTGCCACTCCCGGGCGAAGGCGTCCATGTCCACGGCGTGGCGGGCGGCCTTCCACGGGGGCAGGCAGCCCAGCGGATCCCACGGATGCGCGTAGCGGAGCCACAGCATCTCCTCGGGCAGCACCGGGAATTGCGTGCCGTCGCCGCGGCGGATGACGAACCCAATCACGTTCGCGGTGGTGGGCCGCTGCATGAGCGGCTTGTCCACGATGACGTCGACCTGGTCGAAGACGAGGTGCATCTCCGTCACGTCGCCGAGGCCGGTCTCGCCGCGGTCCAGCCACACGAACGACTGCCCGGCGAGTTCGAGCTGCTGGAGCAGCAGGGACTTGAAGACGCGCGCGCTCATCAGCGGGTTGGGCTTCTTGTTGAACAGGTGGGCGACGGGGTGAGGTTCGATGGCCTCACCGTCCGGGCGCCGCACCACGAGGGGCACGGAGCTGCCGTTGTCGGCGATGGCGGCCACGCACCGGTATGCCACGGCCGAGTTGGCGTAGCCGCGGGCCTCGGCGTCCAGAGCCATGGTGAGGGACTGCTGACCGCCGACCGAGGCCACCGTGATGGGCATGCGGTCGCGCAGGGTGTCGAGGCCGATCGCGGCCCGGGTCTCAGCCGCCCTGCGCAGGGCCCGGTTTCGGTTGTGGCTCACGTCGTCCTCCTCAGGCGACCGCGGCGGAGTTGCCCGCGGACGCGAGCATGAGAGCGGTGAGGGCCCACACCATGGCGTCCAGCCGGTCAGGGCTGGTCTTGCCGGGGACCCAGGTGGTGAGCTGCGTCTCCAGCTCGGGCAGGCTGTTCACGATGTGCGCCGCGTTCTGCGAGAACGCGGCGGCCACGGGCTCAGCTCGGGTGGCCTTGCCCCGGGTGGCGGTGACGGTGTCGTAGTTCACCGTGCGGTCGATCTGCCGCAGCGTCGTACCGATCCAGTCGCCACCGTTGTTGGTCTCGGCGATCACGACGTCCGCCTTCCACGCGTGATACGCCTCGGCCGCCTTCCGCATGCACTCCTCGGGTGACATGCGCCCGGAGAGGTCATCGAGCACGTAGCCGTGCTGTCGAGCGAACCCGTTGCGGTCGGGGATGTACGCCTGCCCGAGGCCGGCCACTACGAGGCCCATCTCGTCGGACTCGTCGCCGTCGGTGGCGGCCGGGTCGATGGCGATGACGATGCGGGTCATGGGCGGGGCCGCGCCGACTCGCGTGCGGTCGAGGGTGAGACGCTTCCACAGCGTTCCCTCGATGTCCTTTAGCAGCTTGCCGTCCAGCTCTTGGGCCTCGGTCGCGGTACCGGCATGGCGGCGAATCAGCTTGTCTCGCTGCTCCTGCGGCAGGTGGATTGCGTCGCGGGTTCGACCGCGGGTGACGATGACGTCGGCGCGCTCGGACAGTTCGATGATCTCGGTCCGTGGCTTGGGTGTGGTGCTGCCGATGTAGTGGGGGTTGGGGCCGATGCGCAGGCCCATCTCGCTGTGCGTGATCGCTTCCTTGAGGCGGCGTTGCGCGGCGACCTCTTCCATCCACACGAGGCACCGGTTACCACCGGCACGGAGACGCTCGACGTCGTCCGGGGTGTGCGCCCCGAACAGCTTCGCCTCGGCCCCTGAGGGCCACCGGGCGAAGGTGCCGCCTGCGGTCGTCCTGAGCACAACGCGCGGGTCGTGCGCCTTGAGCCCGGACGGTCCGTTGACGCATGCCTCGACGGCGTCTCCCTGCGTCGGGGCGATGATGGCCATGCGGTGCCCGCCCTTCAACCGCGGGTCGCACGGGGGGCCGTTGACGTGGGCGACCATGTAGCGGGCGCATCCGTCCGTCTTGCCGGTGCCGCGCCCGCCGAGCTGCAACCACCACCCGAGGGTCTCGATCGCGTCGGGCGGGACCTGCCACGGGTACGGCTTCCACCGCCCCCACCGCTTGTGCCACAGCCGGTCCGCCAACTCGGCTTCGAGCAGCTCAAGCTCGGCCGGGGACATCCCGGCCATGGCTGCATCGAGGTCGACGGACACGCGGCGGCTACTCCCATTCGTACGTCTGGCCGTTGACGGTCGCGGTGTGGACGAGGCGGAACGCGGCGTGGTTGTCGAACTCGATCTGGCACACGACGCCAGGCACGTTGGGGTACACGGCGCTGCACGGGGTGTCCGACGGGACGACGGGCTGCTGCTCGCCCGGGGGTTCCTCCTCGGCCGGCGGTTCCTCCTCGACGGGCGTCGGTTCGTCGGGGGTGGGGTCCGGGTCGGTGGGGTCCAGGGGCGGGGTGTCGGGGCTGGGCTCGGTCACGTGTCCTCCAGCTGTGCGATCTCGTCTGCGAGCGCCTTGATGCGCGAGGTCATCTCGTCCGTGACGGTGACGTTGGCCTTCACGGGGGCGTAGAGGCCGAGCAGCTTCGCCTCGTGGTCCATGGCGCGGACGATCGCCTCGGCCGCTTTCGGGGCGTGCATGCCGCCTGCGCGGACCATGGGCATGAGTCCGTCGATGACGTGCTGGCAGGCGGCGAGCTGCTCGCCGACGTACGCGCCGAACGCCTCTTTGGCCTCTTCGTGTTGGCGGGCTCGGGCGCGCTTCCATGCCTGGTGGGTGTTCTTGACGTCGGCGCCGATGCGCTCGGCGATGTCGCGGAACGCCATCCGGTCGCGGGTGCGCAGCAGCATGACTTCGTCCTCGCGTTGCCGCGCGATGTCCTCGTTCTCCTTGGTCGCCATGCCGTCACCTCCCTGCGGGGGACGGTACGGTTTTCGGGCGCGGCAGGATCTTGGGGGCTGCAATTCGCGGGGACGACGACGCCCCGCCGACGCAGGTCGACGGGGCGGTCGGTGGTGCTGCTGGGTCAGGTGCTCTTCAGCACTCCGGCTTCACGAAGGCTGTCAAACACAGGGCGCATGGCTTCAGACGCCACGCGGATGCGACGCCACGCTTCGGCTAGCACGTCTTCCTCTGGGCCGCCGAACCGCTCCCGCGCCAGATCCAACAGCTGAGCGTTGCTCAGCGACTGGAGGTATGCCTGTCGCTGCTCTGCAAACTGGGCTTCAGCCTTCTCAAGTAGCGGCTTCTGGCGGCCTGCTGCGTCCACCAGAGCGCGCTCGCCGCTCGACGTGAGTTCGATGGTGACGGTTCCGTCGTCGCCCTGGTGGAGGGAGGTGACGTCGGCGGGGCTCAGGTGCAGGGTGGTCATGGGTCCATCCTCCCGGATCGGGGCACCCACGTCAGCAGGCGTCGTACTTCCAGTCGCCGCCCTCACGGGCCCACGGCTGCGCGTCCTGGTCCAGCTTCGGCAGCCCGGACACCTTGTACGTGACGCGGGCCAGCTTCCCGGACACCTCGGCCTCGACGTCGGTCGCAGAGTGGTCCGGGCCGTAATCGGCCGCGGCCTGGTCCACGAGGCTGCCGTACGCCACGGCGTCAATCTTCCCCTTGCAGCGCTTCGACAGCGCGCCGTACGCGGTGTCGCCGTCGCCCTTGAAGTACGCCGTGGTGTACCTCTGCACGGCCGCGGTGAGTTCGGCTGACTCGGCCGGCGTCGGGGTGGTGGTCGGCTGCTCGACGGTCGCGGTGGGGCTGCTGGCCGGGGTGTCGGCGTCGCTGCTGTCGTCGGACGAGGAGCAGGCGGTGAGCGCGAGCAGGAGCGCTGCGGTGGTGGCGAGCGTGGCGGTGGTGCGCATGGTTCCCCCCATGGGCGTGTGTGGCTGAGGGGGCATCGTGCCATGGGTGAGGCCCCGCCCGGGGGAAAGT
>JABFXD010000530.1 GCA_013361925.1 Streptomyces sp.
CCCGGGTCGGCTGTGGATTCGTCGACCCCGGCGACGAAGATCCCGTCGGCCGTGACGACGGGCCTGGTGATGAAGGTCGCCCCCTTGAGGACGGACACCTTCCAGCGTTCCTTGCCGTCGCTGCCCAGGGCCCGCAGAGTCCCGTCGGCCCCGGCGAAGTACAGCGTCCCGCCGTCGGCGGAGAGCGCCCCGCAGGGACCGCCGGCCACACTCGGCGCGCCGCCCACGTTGTACGACCAGCGCACGGTCGCCTTCCGCGCGACGAACTCCGGCGTATCGGCGCTCCCGCTCTTCCCCCCGGCATCGCTACCGGCCTCCGACCGCCCGAGCCACCACCAGCCGCCCGCTCCCCCGGCCCCGGCGACCACGGCTCCGCCCACGGCGAGACGCAGCAGCCCGCGCCGCGAGGGCCGTACGTCCGCGGCCTCGGGCGGCACCACCTGAGGCGTCTCGGCCACCGGCGTCATGTACTCGACCCGGCTCTCCCGCTCCCCCGACTCCCGCTCGGGAAGCCAGAGTTCGCCTCCCCGAGAAGCCTCGGCCTCCGGGCCCGCACCCGTGTACCAGCCCGGACGCAGGCCGCCGCGCGGGGAACCGCCCATGGCCTCGATGACGTCCGAAGGCATCGGTCGCTGCCCCGGCTCGTCCCTGAGGCACGCCTCCACCAGCGGCAGCAGTTCCTTCGGTACGCCCGTCAGGTCGAAGTCCCGGGTCAGGATCCGCAGCAGGATCACCGAGTCCTGGCCCTCGCCGAAGGGTTCACGCCCGCTCGCCGCGTAGGCGAGGACCGCGCCGAGGGAGAAGACGTCGCTCGACGGGCCGACCTTGCCGCCGTTGCGGATCTGCTCGGGCGAGACATAGCCGACCGAGCCCACGATCGCGCCCGTACGGGTCATCGCCGTGGCTTCCAGGGCCCGTACGATCCCGAAGTCGATGACCCGCGGACCGTCCGGCGCCAGCAGGATGTTGGAGGGCTTGAGGTCCCGGTGGACCATGCCCCGGGCGTGGATCGCGCCCAGCGCCTCACCCAGCGCGGCCCCCAGCACCCGCACCGCCCGCTCGGGCAGTGCCCCGCCGTCCATGACCGCGTCCCGCAGATTCGGCCCGTCCACGAACTCCGTGGCCATCCACGGGTGTTCGCCCTCGGGGTCGGCGTCGACCACGCGCGCGGTGTAGGTGCCCGCCCCGCCGACGGTCTGCGCCGCCCGTACCTCCTGCCGGAACCGGGCACGGAAGGTGCGGTCCTGGGCGTACTCCGGCCGTACGACCTTCACCGCCAGCCGCAGCCCGGTCCGTGACTCGGCGAGGAACACCTCGCCCATGCCGCCCGAGCCGAGCCGGCCCCGTACCTCGTACGGGCCGACCCTGCGTGGATCCGTCGCGCGCAGCGCCTGCACTTTCCGCTCCCCCGTGGACGTCGTGAACATGCCCGAGGGGGAGCGTATCGGCAACCGCCGGTCAGCCGGTCAGACGGCCGGGACGCACCGGCCGTCCTCGGTCCGGTAGCGCCACTTCGCACCGTCGCTCACCAGCTCGCGCACGGCGTTCACGAACCGCTCCACGTGCTCGTCCGGCGTGCCCGCGCCGAAGCTGACGCGGATGGCGTTGAGGGACTTCTCGCCGGGCGCGGCCTCGGGGGCGCCGCACTCGCCCTGGGTCTGCGGGTCGCTGCCCAGCAGGGTGCGGACGAGGGGGTGGGCGCAGAAGAGGCCGTCGCGGACGCCGATGCCGTACTCGGCGGAGAGGGCGGCGGCGAAGTGGGAGCTGTTCCAGCCCTCGACGACGAAGGAGATCACACCGACGCGGGGGGCGTCGTCGCCGAAGAGGGAGAGGACGCGGACCTCGGGGACGTCGGCGAGGCCATTCTTCACCTTCTCGATGAGGTACTGCTCGCGGGCGACCAGGGTGTCGAAGCCGGCCTCGGTCAGCGCCTTGCAGGCCGAGGCGATGGAGTAGGCGCCGATGACGTTCGGGGAGCCGGCCTCGTGGCGGGCCGCGTTCTCGTGCCACTCCACGTCCACGCCGCCGTCCTCACGCCGGGTGACCTTGCGGCTGGCGCCGCCGCCCGCGAGGTAGGGCTCGGCGGCGGTGAGCCAGTCGGCGCGGCCGGCGAGGACGCCGGAGCCGAAGGGGGCGTACAGCTTGTGGCCGGAGAAGGCGACCCAGTCGACGTCGAGGTCGGCGACGGACACCGCGTGGTGCGGGGCGAGCTGGGCGGCGTCGAGGACGATCCGGGCGCCGTGCGCATGGGCGGCGGCGGCCAGCTCGCGCACCGGCCACAGCTCGCCGGTGACGTTGGAGGCGCCGGTCACGCAGACCAGGGCGGGGCCGTAGGGGTCGCGGTCGGCGAGGGCCTGCTCCAGGGTCTGGACGGCCTGCTGGTGGGTGCGGGGCGCGTTGAGGTAGGTGACGCGGGCGTCGCGCCAGGGCAGCAGCGAGGCGTGGTGCTCGGTCTCGAAGACGAAGACCTGGCAGTCGGCGGGGAGGGCGGCGGCGAGCAGGTTGAGGGAGTCGGTGGTGGACCGGGTGAAGACCACCTGGTCGCCCTCGCGGCAGCCGAGGAAGTCGGCGACGGTCTTCCGGGCGTTCTCGAACAGGTCGGTCGACAGCTGCGACAGGTACCCGGCACCGCGGTGGACGCTGCCGTAGTAGGGCGCGTACGCCGCCACGTCGTCCCAGACCCGCTGGAGGGCCGGCGCGCTGGCCGCGTAGTCGAGGGCCGCGTAGGTGACCTCGCCACCGGTGACGAGCGGGACGGTGACATCCCGGCCCAGAACGGGCAGGGGGGCACAAATGGTCTGGGTGGCGGCAGCGGTGGAGACAGACATGGGGAACTCCCGTGAGAGGGCATGCCGAAGCAGGGCATGCGGGGAAGGGGAAAAGGGTGCGCGGAGGCGGGGCTCGGCAGCCCTATCGCATTCGCTTGCTCACGGAAGACTCCCTCGAACGACCAGGACCCCTGGATTCGAGAGGGGCCCGCGCTTGCCGTAGACCTCGCTGCCTACGGCCTGGTCTTCACCCGGGGCACCCCGCCACGGACGGAGGGTTGCC
>JABFXD010000411.1 GCA_013361925.1 Streptomyces sp.
GTGTCCGACTCGTACTTCGTGGTGGCGCACTTCCACTACGTCGTCTTCGGCACCGTCGTCTTCGCGATGTTCTCCGGCTTCCACTTCTGGTGGCCGAAGATGACCGGCAAGATGCTCGACGAGCGCCTCGGCAAGATCACGTTCTGGACGCTGTTCATCGGCTTCCACGGCACGTTCCTCGTCCAGCACTGGCTGGGCGCGGAGGGCATGCCGCGTCGTTACGCCGACTACCTGGCGGCCGACGGCTTCACCGCCCTGAACACGATCTCGACGATCAGCTCGTTCGTCCTCGGCGCGTCGATCCTGCCGTTCCTCTACAACGTGTGGAAGACGGCCAAGTACGGCAAGCCCGTCGGCGTCGACGACCCGTGGGGCTACGGCCGCTCGCTCGAGTGGGCGACGTCCTGCCCGCCGCCGCGGCACAACTTCCTCACCCTGCCGCGGATCCGCAGCGAATCCCCGGCGTTCGACCTGCACCACCCGGAGATCGCCGCTCTCGACCAGCTCGAGAACGCACCTCACGGTGAGAAGGCTCTCGCGGGCGGCAAGGAGGCCGGCAAGTGAAGATCCAGGGCAAGATGTTCATGTGGCTGAGCGTCTTCGTCCTCGCCATGGCGGTTGTTTATGGCGTTTGGTCGAAGGAGCCGGCCGGTACCACGGCCCTCTTCCTGGCCTTCGGCCTGTGCATCATGATCGGCTTCTACCTGGGCTTCACCGCCCGGCGGGTCGACGCGGGTGCGCAGGACAACAAGGAGGCGGATGTCGCGGACGACGCCGGCGAGGTCGGGTTCTTCAGCCCGCACAGCTGGCAGCCGCTGTCCCTCGCGGTCGGTGGCGCGCTCGCCTTCCTGTCGATCGCGATCGGCTGGTGGCTGATGTACTTCTCCGCGCCGCTGATCCTGGTCGGCCTGTGGGGCTGGGTCTTCGAGTACTACCGCGGTGAGAACCGCACCCAGTAGCACGAGCTGAGCTCAACGAGAGCCCGGACACTCCGTCAGGAGAGTCCGGGCTCCCGCTTTTGCAGCAGTTCCGGTCGCCGGATGCAGCAGTACGCGTCCCTCGTCCGAGTTACTCAGCGCGCCACAGTTGACGAACGTTCCTAGCGTGAGGTGCATGAGCCACACTCCGCGCACGCGCACCGTTGTCTCCTGCACCCTGCTGGTGCTCGCCCTCACCGCGGGCGCCACCGCCTGCAGCAGCGACGGCAACCCGCTGTCGGCGGCGCCGTACGACGCGGCGGACCAGATCTCCTTCAACGGCCCCTCCGGCGACGGCAAGAAGGCCGACCCGGACAAGCCCCTGGAAGTCACCGCCGAGGACGACGACGGCCGCATCACGGACGTCACGGCACTGGACGCCACGGGACGCCATGTGGCGGGCGAACTCTCCGCCGACGGCACCCGGTGGCACAGCACCTCTCCACTGGCCGCCAGCGCCCACTACACGGTCCGGGTGAGCACCGAGGACGAGGACGGGGCACCCGGCCGCCGGGTCCTCGCCTTCGACACCGGCAAGCCCACCACCAAGAAGCGCCTGAAGGTCACCTTCGGCCCCAAGGCGGGCAAGTACGGCGTCGGTCAGCCCATCACGGCCGAACTGAACAAGCCCGTCAAGGACAAGGCCCAGCGGGCCGTCGTCGAGCGCGCCCTCAAGGTCGACTCGATGCCCGCCACAGAGGGCGCCTGGTACTGGGTGGACGACAAGGAACTCCACTACCGCCCCAAGGAGTACTGGCCCGCCCACGCCACGATCCAGGTGCGCAGCAACCTGGACGGAGTCAAGATCAGCGATCGCTTGTGGGGCGGCCGGACGAAGCCTCTCAAGCTGACCACGGGCGACCGCATCATCGCGGTCACGGACGCCTCGGCACACTCCATGAAGGTCTACAAGAACGGCGAGGTCATCAACGAGCTCCCCGTCACCACCGGCAAGCCCGGCTTCGAGACCCGCAACGGCGTCAAGGTCGTACTCGGCAAGGAGTACTTCGTACGGATGCGCGGCACCAGCATCGGCATCGCCGAAGGCTCCTCGGAGTCGTACGACCTGCCGGTCTACTACGCGACCCGGGTCACCTGGAGCGGCGAGTACGTGCACGCCGCCCCCTGGTCCGTCGGCTCCCAGGGCTACGAGAACGTCAGCCACGGCTGCACCGGCATGAGCACCGGTGACGCCGAGTGGTTCTTCGACACCGTCCACGAGGGTGACGTCGTCAAGGTCGTGAACTCCTACGGCGACACCATGGAGACCTTCGGCAACGGCTTCGGTGACTGGAACCTCAAGTGGAACAAGTGGCGCTCCGGCAGCGCCCTGACCGCCGGCACCCCGGAGGCCCCCAGCGCCGAGCAGCGGGCTCGACTGAGGCCGGAGAGCGTCTAGAGGTTCCCTGGGGCCCCTCAGGCGCTCAGCGCGCTCTTCTGCCGCAGCAGGGCGGCCAGCGCCGACGCGAACTCCACCGGGTCCACCGGGTGGGTCACCGCGGCCTCGGCGCGGCTCCAGGTGGCCAGCCAGGCGTCCTGCGGGCGGCCGATCAGCAGCAGCACCGGCGGGGAGTTGAAGACCTCGTCCTTGATCTGCCGGCACAGCCCCATGCCGCCCATCGGCACGGCCTCGCCGTCCAGGACGCAGACATCGATCCCGCCGCGGTCCAGTTCCTTGAGGACGGCTGCAGGCGTGGCACATTCCACGAACTCGACCTGAGGAACGTCCGGAGCCGGCCGCCGGCCGGTCGCGAGCCGTACCTGCTCGCGGGTGTTGGCGTCGTCGCTGTAGACCAGCACCGTGGCCGTCGCCTGCATGCTTCCTCCGTGACATCAGCGTCGTACGGACAGAACAGTTGCCGCGGATGCTACTCCCTTGAACAGCCCGTCAACACCCGCTGGAACACCCCTGCGATGGGCCATCCGGGCAGTACACACGCTGCGAACACTCCGAACGGCACCCCCCGGAGTGAGGGCGGGATAAGGGACCGACATAATGTCGGTCGTGGCGACAGCAACGACAGTAGAAACCGGGCACGCGCACCCGTCGGTCAATCGGCCGAACCTCACCAG
>JABFXD010000461.1 GCA_013361925.1 Streptomyces sp.
TCGTCGACCGCGCCGTTCCAGAAGTCGACGTTCGAGCCGTCCCAGTGGGCGCGGCCCACGGTCAGCCCTCCGGTGCTCGGGTAGGCGTCGCCTCCGGTGGTCGTGGCGGCGAGCTTTCCGTCGACGTAGAGGCGGATCTCGTTGGCCGTGGCGTCCCGCACCCCCACCAGGTGGTACCAGCGGCCCGTCTCCACGACCGTGGCCACCTGGGCGCGCCGCTCACCAGGCGTGCTGAAGGCGAAGTTGCCGTGACCGTACTGGAGGTAGAAGGAGTTGGCCGTGGCACGGGAGTCCTGGCTGACCGCGGTGGCGTAGTTGCCGGGGAGCTGGTCGAGACGGACCCAGGCGGCCACCGAGTAGCTGCCCGAGGTGTCGAGGACGGGGCCCGCGGTCTCGGCGTACTGCTTCTGGCCGTCGAACTTGAGGGCGCTGCCGCTGACTCCGGGGGTCCAGGACGCGCCCTCGCGCAGGGTCAGGGGCTGGGTGTCGGGCCCCTGTCCCGCGGCGGTCGTGCCGGTGTTCTCGTCCAGGTTCCACCGGCCGCCGGTCAGCGGCTTGTGCGAGCCGGCCGCGGCGCCCGCGGCGATCACCTTGCGGTTGACCGCCCGCACCTGGGCCGCGTCGACCTTGATCTCCCGACGGTCGTACGTGTAGAGGCCGTTGAGCTCGTTCTCCAGGTCGGTGATCTGGGTGTAGACCGAGCCGGACAGTTCCGCGCCGGCCTGCGCGAGGTAGAACTGCTCGGTGTTCTCCACGTACTTGCGGGTCAGCTCCTCCTTGGAGTTGACCCCGCTGTAGATCACGGTCGGGGCGCCCGGCCACATGTGGCCCGGGGTGCGCAGCACGAACCCGCCGTGTTCGCCGTCCATCGCGGCCCGGGTGTCGTCCGGGAAGGCGGGGTCGGTGTTGTTGTAGTCGTGGTGGTCGATGATGTCGCCCTTGCCTGAATCCCCCTTGGAGTTGCAGCAGTTGACACCGCTGTGGGCGTTGACGACACGGGACGGGTCGGCGGCCCGCACGGCCTCGGTGATCCGGCCGGTCTCCTCGCGGCTCCACTCGCCCCAGCCCTCGTTGAAGACGATCCAGCCGATGACCGAGGGCGCGTTGTGGTGCTGGCGCATGGTCTCCCGGCCCTGCTCGACGAAGGCTTGCTGGCCGCTCTCGTCGGTGATGTTCCCGGAGACGAAGTCCTGCCAGACCAGCAGGCCGAGCTTGTCGGCGTGGTAGAACCAGCGGGCCGGTTCGACCTTGATGTGTTTGCGGACGGCGTTGAAGCCGAGCTGCTTGTGCGCCTTGAGGTCGAAGGCGAGGGCCTCGTCGCTGGGCGCGGTGTACAGACCGTCGGGCCAGAAGCCCTGGTCGAGGGTGGCGAGGGAGAAGATCGGCTTGCCGTTGAGGACGAGCTTGTTGAAGCCGCCGACCTTCTTCACGCCGATCTCGCGCATACCGAAGTAGCTGGCCACCTTGTCGGTGGCGCGGCCGTCGGTGAGCTTGACGTCGAGGTCGTAGAGGTAGGGGTCGTCCGGGCTCCACAGGTGCTGCTCGGCGACGGGCAGCGTCAGCTGCTTGTCGGCCGGTCCGCTGACCCTGCCCACGACCTTGCCCTTCACGTCCCGGGCCACCGCCTCGACGCGTGCCGAGGGGGAGGCGTTCTGGGAGTCGACCGTCACGGCCAGCGTGGAGGTGTCGATGTCGGGGGTGGTGACGATGTCGTCGATGGACGTGGCGGCTACGGGCTCCATCCACACCGTCTGCCAGATGCCCGACGTCTGTGTGTAGAAGATGCCGCCGGGGTTGGTGGACTGCTTGCCCATGGGCTGGTTGGCCCCGCCGGTGTCGGTGACCGCGACGACGATCTCCTGCGGTCCGCTGCCCTTGAGCGCGTCGGTGATGTCGGCGGTGAACGCGTTGTAGCCGCCGGTGTGTTCGGCGACCTTCGTGCCGTTGACGTACACGGTCGCCCGGTAGTCCACGGCACCGAAGTTGAGCTTCAGCCGGTTGGCCTGTCCGCTCTTGCCGACCTTCCAACTGCTGGGTACGTCGACCAGCTTGCGGTAGAACATGTGGTCCTCGTGCCGCTCCAGCCCCGACAACTGAGACTCGACGGCGAACGGCACGATGATCTTCTCGTCGAGCTTCTTGCCGAAGACCGGGGTCTCGCCCGCCTCGGCGGCGCTGAACTGCCAGGGCCCGTTGAGGTTCTTCCAGGCCGAGCGCACCTGCTGGGGGCGCGGGTACTCCGGCAGCGGATGCTTCGGGTCGAGCTTGTCGCCCCACTGGGTGGTGAGCCGGTGGGTGGAGGCGTTCTCGGCGTAGCGGATCAGCTTCGGCACGCTCTCGCCACCGACGGTGAGGCCGCCCTGGCCGTCGTAGGAGACCCTGACCGACTGGTTCAGCTGGATCGCCTCGGAGAGCGTGACGAGAAGGGAGTTGGGGTCGCCGGGGTAGGCCGCGACGGAATCGACGGGCATCTCGGTGGTGTCGGCCTGGATCTCCAGATGGTCCTTGACCGCCTGGAGGCCGCCCGTCCTGCCGTCGAAGCGCAGTCGGACCCGCTTGCCGTCGGTGGCGACGGTCGGTTCGACCGGGTAGACCTCGAAGTCGCCGGGCGGAGTGAACGCCGACATCGGCACGAGCTGCCTGGGCAGCGTCGGTGTCGACCAGCGCAGGTACATGTTGGCTCCGCCGGTGTCCTGGAACAGCTCCAGGCGGAAGTCGTGCTGCTCGCCGGCGGTCAGCTGGACGGGTGCGCTGGTCTGTTCTTTGTCCCAGTCGCCCACCCAGTGGTCGATGACGGGTTTGTCATCGATGTACAGCCGGAAGCCGTTGTCGCCGATGGCGTAGAAGGTGTAGTCGCCGGTCGAGGGAGCGGTTATCTGTCCCGTCCACCGTGCGGTGGTGTGTTCCGTCTGGCCGGTCAACTCCTGGAAGGTGCTGGTCAGTCCGGAGAAGTTGATCTGGGGGTCGAGGAGGGTGCCGCCGAGCTTGGCGAAGTCGCGGGCTCCGGGCGCCGACATGCTGAAGTACTCGCCCTTGAGCCCGTGCGTC
>JABFXD010000657.1 GCA_013361925.1 Streptomyces sp.
GGGTCGATCGCCGAGCCGCCCGCCGGGCGGACCTCGAAGTGCAGGTGCGGGCCGGTCGAGTTGCCGGAGTTGCCGCTGTACGCGATCGGGTCGCCGGCCTTGACCGTCGTACCGGAGGCGACGCGGTAGCTGGAGAGGTGGCAGTACCACGTCTCCGTGCCGTCCTTCGCGGTCACGATCATCATGTTGCCGTAGGCGCTGTTCCACTGCGTCCGTACGGTGCCGTCGGTCGCGGCCATCACCGTCGTGCCGTACGAGACGGGGAAGTCGATGCCGGTGTGCACGGACATCCAGTTGACGCCGGCCTGACCGTAGTAGGCGCTGAGGCCGTGCTGGGCGACCGGGAGGGCGAACTTGGGGCGCAGCCGCTCCTTGCGGGCCGCCTCCTCCGCCGCCTTCTTCTTCTCGGCCGCCTGCTGGGCCTTGAGGTCGATGCGCTCCTGCGTCCGGCTGGCCCGGTCCGCGAAGTCGTCGGCGCCCGCGGAGAGTGACTCCAGTTGGGTGTCCAGCTTGTTGTTCGCGGCGGACGGCTTGACGGACTTGGTCGTGGCGTCGGACGCGCTCGCCGAGGTGTTCTTGTCGTCGCTCAGGCCGCCCACGGAGGCGGCGGCGATCCCGGTGACCCCCATGACGCACGCGGAGGGCACGGCGATCTTCATCAGCGCGGAGCGCTTGGCGGGCGGACGGCGGCGGGAACGGCCCGCGTTACGGGCGGCCATGCGGGAGCCCGGGGCGGGGGCGGGGTCTTCCTGCTCGTCGAGGAGCGGGGCGGCCGCGCCATCGGCGTCGGAGAGGGCGGGCAGCTCACCGGTGGCGCTCAACTCGGCGTCGTGCTCGGCCGGTTCCTCGTACGGGACCTGCTCGAACATCGCCGTCGACCCGTGGTCCACCGGCTCCTCGTGGAGCTGGGCGGCGTCACCGCTGTCGGAGTTCCACTGGGTGGCGTCGTACGCGCCGGTGTCGAAGGCCTGCGTGCCCCATTCCCAGTGCTGGGTCTGGTCGGCCGGGCCCGCCGACTGGTCGGGCTGGAGCCAGGCGTTGGCGTCCCACTGACCACTCGCGTCCACCGCGCCGACCTGCGGCGGGATCGCGGAGAGCTGCTGATGCTCGCCGGTCCAGCCCGTCGTGTCGTACGCGCCCGTGTCGTAGGCGGCGTGGTGCTGGGCCGCGTACTGGTCGTAGTTCAGGGTCTGCTGACTGCCCGTGGCCCACTGTTGGGCGTCGTACGACCCGGTGTTGTCACCGGGGAGACTGCCGAACAGGGGGTCGGTGTCGAAGTGGGCGGTGGTGGCGTGCGCGCCCGTGTCGTAGTGATGGCTCGTGAGGTCGCCGTACTGGGCCTCCTGTGTGCCGTACGACGCATAGTGCGCCGACGAGGCATCAGAAGCCGGAGCCGGGGTGGTCATGGTCCCCGACGTGTACGGGTCGTTCACCAACTTCTCTTTCGCCTCGACAACAGGGGCTGCCAGAGCAGTGCGGCGACTGTACCCGGCGGTATGCGGGCACGACAATCTTCCGCAGGTTTCGTGCTCGAAGGAAACGGGCATTCGGCCGTGTTTCGGGGGACTGCGGGCGCGACTTTGGCTTTGTGTTCGAAGGTTGTTCGATGTCGGACGGCTGTCCTGGGGCTGTCACGCCACTGTGAGACCCCCGGTGGCGGCATCAGCCGTGGCACCCGTCCTCGTCGAGTCGAGCGCCTGCCGTATCCCCGTCGCGACGGCCGGGTGCACGGGCAGGGCGAGATGCCCGATCCCGCTCACCTGGACGTTCTGCGCCAGCAGATCGGGATGGTCGATACAGGCGGTCTCCAACGGGTCCATCAGATGGTCGAGGTCGCTCCAGAAACTCACGAACTGCGTACGGCAGCCCGGCGCGGGCCGGCTCAGCTCCTCCAGGACCGCCGAGCCGGGGCGCATCTGCCGCACGATCGGATGGGCGTCGGCCAGCGGGACCACCCGGGTACCGGAGTGCGGGGTGCCGAGCGTGACCAGGGTGCGGACCCGGAGGTCGCCGCCGAGGCGCTGCACGTAGTAGCGGGCGATCAGGCCGCCCAGGCTGTGTCCGACGACGTCGACCTGACGGCTGCCGGTGCGCTCGCAGATCTCCTCTATGTGCCGGCCGAGCAGCTCGGCCGCGACGCGGATGTCGCAGGTCAGCGGGGAGTAGTTGAGCGACTCGATGGGCCGGTGCCCGTGTTGGGCGAGGCTGCGGCGCAGCAGGACGAAGACCGAGCGGTTGTCGATGAAACCGTGCAACAGGACGACCGGCGGCCTGGCCTCGGTCGGCAGCTGCGCGGTGCCGTCACCGGGCGCGGGGAGCGGCGGGGCCGGTGACCGGCGCTCCTGGGCGATGCCGGAGGGGTAGAGAAGGAGGTGTCCCGCGAGGATCGCCAGCTCCAGAGCGGTGGCCTTCAGCAGCGTCACGGACAGGCCGGCCAGTCTGCCCGGGAGCAGGCGCTGACAGAGCGGAAGAAGGGGCTGCACTGCCCGGGTGACCTTCATGGCCGACCTCCTGTCGGCACGCTGGAGGACGCCTCTGTCCCCCGTGTGCCCTCGTGGGATGCCGGGCTCGCGGCGGGCGCCGGGGCCTGCGGACGCCTTGTCGGCCCCGCCTGCCCTTCCTCCCGCCGTCGGCACACCGCACCGCCACGGCGCGCGGCCCGCGGCGCGGTGGTACGGAGACCTCGTTGCGGCTCCCGTTGCGCTTGCTCCCGCTGCGGTACGGGGGCCGCAGGGTGCTGCGGTCCGGGTGCCGCAAAGACTCGGAACGGTGCGCGGCTGACGTGTCCCACCGTGTGATTTCCCCCTCGGTCAGCACCGTGAAACTGCCGGTTGCGGGATGCTGGAGATAACGTTCGTTCACTTCCTCGCACACTGTGGTGTGAGGAAGCCGAAGGCGCTTCATGGAGGCAGTGATGGGTGTGGCAGCCGGTCCGATCCGCGTGGTGGTGGCGAAGCCGGGGCTCGACGGCCACGATCGCGGGGCGAAGGTGATCGCGCGGGCGCTGCGCGACGCCGGTATGGAGGTCATCTACACCGGCCTCCA
>JABFXD010000518.1 GCA_013361925.1 Streptomyces sp.
CATGGACACGATCGGGCTCACCGGTGCGGAATGGCTGGCCGTCCTGCGCATAGGTCTCGGGCTGTGGTGGCTGGAGAGCTGGCGGCACAAGGACAAGAAGACGTGGTTCGAGGGCGGCGGGATCACCTGGGCCGCGGACATCGCCGCCAAGCACCGGTGGACCCCGGTCCGCAGCGGCTTCGACGTGGTCGTGACGCCGCGCCCCAGGACGATGGCGTACGTCGTCGCCTACGCGGAACTGGCCCTCGGCCTCGGTCTGGTCCTCGGCCTGCTCACCCCCGTCGCGCTGGTCGGCGGGCTGCTGCTCAACGTCCTCTACTTCACGCTCATGATCCACGACTGGGCCGAGCAGGGGCAGAACTCGATGATGGCGCTGATCTCGGTGGTCGGCCTGTTCGGGATGTCCTGGCAGACGTGGTCGCTGGACAGCGCGCTGGGCTGGTTCTGATGAGCTCGGCGCGACACGACGTTCCCGAGGCCGACGCCTTCACCCGCACCTACTGGGACGCGGCGGCGGACGGCACCCTCCTGATCCGCCACTGCCGCGCCTGCGACCGCCCCCACCACTACCCCCGCGAGTTCTGCCCGCACTGCTGGAGCGAGGACGTGCAGTGGCGGCCGGCGAGCGGCCGGGCCGAGCTCTACACCTGGTCCGTCGTCCACCGCAACGACCTGCCGCCGTTCGGCGAGCGCACCCCGTATGTCGCGGCCGTCGTCCAACTCGCCGAAGGGCCGCGGATGATGACGGAGGTGGTGGACGCCCCGCCGCAGACCCTGTGCGCGGGCCTGGGACTCCAGGTCGGCTTCCGCGACGGGATCCCGGTGTTCCGGCCCGGAGGATGATCGACAGCCCCCTTTTTCCGGCGCCGCGGTATTCAATGGCCCGATGGCTCCTACACGCGAACGGACCCCGAGTCCCCACCCGGCCCCCGAAGTGCTCGGACACGGGCTGCGGTTGAGCCCCTGGGACCCGGAGTCCGACGCCGATGCCGCCACCTGGCTGCGCGCCCGCGCCGACCCCGAGTTCCGGCGGTGGAACACCCCCCTGAAACCGGTCACCGACCTCGACGCCGCCCACGCCTCACTGCGTGCGGTGGCGGAACGCATGGCGGACGGCGAGAACGTGGCCTTCCGCGTCGCGGACGCGGCGACCGGCACCACGCTGGGACACCTCGGCGTCAACGCGATCGACCCCGTCATGCGCGTCGCCCGGGTCGGCTACTGGGTGCTGCCCGAGGCGCGCGGCCACCGGGTCGCCGCCCGCGCCCTCACGCTCGCCTCCCGCTGGGCCTTCACCGAGCTGCGCCTGCACCGCCTCGAACTGGGCCACGCCCTCGGCCACGAGGCGTCCTGCCGGGTCGCCCAGCGCTGCGGCTACCCCTACGAGGGAACCCTGCGGGGTGCGATGTTCCGGTCGGGCACGCTGGACGCCTTCCGGGACGTCCATCTGCACGCCCGGCTGGCGACCGACCCGGAACCGGGGGATCCGCGATGAGCTGGCACATCACCGAGGACCTCGACGCCTTCCTCGCCCGCGCCGGCGCCTTCCTGCGCTCCCGCCCGGTGCTGCACACGGTCCAGCTGACGGTGACCGAGCGGCTGAGCACGTACGGGACCAGGGCGTACGGCGACGAGGCGCCCGTCTTCGGCGTGCTGGAACGGGACGGAGCCCCCCGGGCGGCCTGGTTCCGCACCCCGCCCCACTGGCTGACCCTCACCCCTCTCGCGGCCGAGGACGCCGCCGCCCTCGCCGCACGCCTCGCCGACCTCGGGCACCGGCTCCCCGGTGTCTCCGCCGACCGCGGCACCGCAGTCGCCTTCGCCGAGGCATGGCGGCGGCACACCGGCGCCGAGGCCGCCCTCTACCAGCATCAACGCCTCTACCGGCTCGACACGTTGACCCCGCCCGATCCGATGCCGCCGGGCCGGGCCCGGATCGCGGGCAAGGCCGACCGGGAGCTGCTGGTGCGCTGGTTCGACGGCTTCCTCGACGACGTCGGCAAGACCGGCGCCGGCGACCCCGAGGCCTGGGCCGACGCCCGCGTCGAACACGGTGGGGCGGTGCTCTGGGAGACCCCGGACGGTGTCCCCGTCTCCCTGGCCGCGGCCCACCCCATGATCGCCGGGCAGGTCCGCGTCGGGCCCGTCTACACCCCTCCGGAACTGCGCGGACGCGGCTACGCCGGGGCCGCGACCGCCGCCGTCAGCCGCGCCGCCCGGGAGTCCGGCGCCGAGGAGGTGCTGCTGTTCGCGGACCTGGCCAACCCGACGAGCAACGGCGTGTACCTGCGGGTCGGCTATCGAGGCGTCGCCGACTTCGCGGTCTACGACTTCACCGGCCCGGGCCGGTGACGCCTCAGGGCCAGAGCAGCTCCCGCGTCCAGCCGCCCTCGGTACGGCCGTAACGGAGCCGTACGTGCTGCCGCCGGGCGTCCCCCTGGAAGAACTCCACCTCCTCGGGGACGAGCCGGTACAGCGTCCAGGACGCCACAGGGGCGTCCGGCTCCCGCTGCGCCCGCTCCCAGGCCGCCCGCGAGGCGCGCGCCAGCTCCGCCACCGAGCCCAGGACCTCGCTCTGCCGTCCGGTGAGCGCGGCGGCGAGCGCACCGGTCGACCGGGCGTGCAGATCCGCCTGTCCCTCGACGGAGGGCGCGGCGGTCACCGGCCCCCGCACCCGTACCTGACGGCCGAGCACCGGCCAGTAGAAGCCGAGGGCGGCGTACGGCCGGGCCGCCAGGTGTCCGCCCTTGCGGCTGTGGGAGTGGCTGGCGAAGGCCCACCCGTCCGCGTCGGCGCCGTGCAGCATCACGGTCCGTACGTCCGGGCGGCCCGCCGCGTCCGAGGTCGCGAGGGACATGGTGTGCGGCTCGCTCTGCCCGGCCGCCACCGCCTCCGCGAACCAGGTGGTGAACAGGGCCAGGGGCGCCGGGGGCGCGGAGGCCGGGTCGAAGTCCGGCAGCGTGGTGACCTCCGGGTCCCACACCCGCAGCGACCTCAGCGACTCGTGAAGATCCGGGGTTTCCATGCCCCGATTCTCGCCTGCG
>JABFXD010000691.1 GCA_013361925.1 Streptomyces sp.
GGTGATGACGGTGGGCTCGCCGCCCTCCAGAACGCTGACGACGGAGTTAGTCGTGCCCAGGTCGATGCCGACCGCACGTGCCATGGTTGATTCCTCCAGCTGACTTGAGTGGAACGGACTCAAGTGTGCATGACGCACGCGTTTGGTGCAACAGACCTGAGTCTGTGACGCTCAACTCTTATCCGTTCCTTACGCGCAAGGGCTCTCTGACCTGCGGCGACGCCTGCGCCGGTACCGGTCGAGAAGCACCGGAGGACCTCACCCGCAGCAGCGCGAGGACGACGACCAGGGCGCCCGCGGCCACCCACAGCGACCCCGTCGCCCCGACCCACCCGAGGTGCTCCAGCACTCCGACGAGCACCCCCGCGAAGGCCCCGAGGCCGAGCAGCACGACCGTCCCCTGCGGGGTCAGCCCCAGCCTGCGCAGCCGGTGCGCGAGATGGTCCGGGCCGCGCCGTCCGGCCAGTCGGCGGGCGACGACGACCAGAAGGACGTCGGCGACGGCCACCGCGTTGAGCGCGAACAGCACGCCCGCGCTGGAGGCCGCCTCATGCCCGGTGCGCGCCACCACTCCGGCCGCGGCGAGCACGAACCCGGCGAACAGTGCTCCGCCCGAACCGAGACCCACGCGCGCGGGCGGCCAGTTGTGCATCAGGAACCCGGTCAGCGCGGCGGCCAGCACGCTCAGCAGCACCGCGAGGCCGTCCATCACCTCGGCCGCCGCACAGGCCCCCACCCCGAAGGCGGCGACGACCCCGACGGTCCCGGCCAGCCCGTCGGCATGGTCGAGTGCCCGGAACCCCAGCGCCACACACGCGATCCAGCCCACGGCGAGCATCCCGCCGACGACGCCGGTCTCCTCGTAGGGCACCACACAGGCCGCCGCCACGGCCGTACCGACGAGGAGCACGCGCGGGCGGACCCGCCACAGGTCGGCGACGAGCCCGAGGGCGGCGACGGCGGCGGCCGCGACGAGCAGCTCACCGCCGCCCGGGGGCGCGATGCCGGTCCGCTCCCCGGCGACGACGACCGCGCAGGTCGTGAGCACCACCGCGACACCCCCGGACAGCGGCACCTTGCGCTGCTGGCGGCGCCGGTCGGTCAGACCGAGGCGCAGGGCGGGGGTGCGCAGCAGCGCGGTGAGTACCGCGGTCAGCAGCAGGGCGGTGGTGGCGGCAGCGATCCCATAGAGCACGAGTCTTAAAGTAGTCACGAATGTACCAATTTGGTACGAATAACACGTTCAGACTTTCCACCGGCCCTTAAGGCAACCCTCAGCGACACAGATCACCGCAGTGCTGGCTACAGTGCGAACGAGGATGCGGGTACCCTCAAGAGAACTGCATAAGTTACCGCTTAGTAATCTCGCCCCGCCCAGGCCCGAGGAGCCCCCGACATGCAACTCGCAGCGATCATCGTGTCGCTGGTCCTGACCGTGGTCGGCGCCGCACTCTTCGCACGCGTCATCGCGCAGTTCGTCCGCTTCTTCATGCTCGGACAGCCACTGCCGGCCGGTGCCCGGACCGACAACCCGTACCAGCGCAGCGTGACCCTGGTGAAGGAGTTCCTGGGCCACACCCGGATGAACCGCTGGGGCGTCGTGGGCGTCGCCCACTGGTTCGTGGCGATCGGCTTCCTGACCCTGATCCCGGTGCTCGGCCAGGCCCTCGGCCAGCTCTTCCAGGCCGACTTCCAGCTGCCGGTCATCGGCGGCTGGCTGCCCTGGGAGATGTACGTCGAGTTCATCACCGTGATGACGGGCCTCGGCATCGCCACGCTCATCGTCATCCGGCTGCTGAACCTGCCCTCGCGCCCGGGCCGCAAGTCCCGTTTCGCGGGCTCCAAGGCCTGGCAGGCGTACTTCGTCGAGTACGTCATCCTGACCATCGGCGCCGTGATCTACGTGCTGCGCGGCCTGGAGGGCTCGCTGCACCACGTCGACCACTACGAGGCCGCGTACTTCGCCTCGTACCCCCTGGTCGCCGCCCTGCGCGACCTCGACGTCTCCACGCTGCAGAACCTGACCTACCTGTTCGCGGGCATCAAGGTCAGCGTCTCCTTCATCTGGATGATCGTCGTCTCGGTCAACGCCAACATGAGCGTCGCCTGGCACCGCTTCCTCGCCTTCCCGAACATCTGGTTCAAGCGCGAGGGCGACGGCGGTACCGCGCTCGGCGCGCTCCAGCCGATGACGTCGGGCGGCAAGCCGATCGACTTCACCGACCCCGGTGACGACGACGTCTTCGGCGTCTCCCAGGTCGAGCAGTTCTCCTGGAAGGGCCTGCTGGACTTCTCCACCTGCACCGAGTGCGGCCGCTGCCAGTCGCAGTGCCCCGCCTGGAACACCGGCAAGCCGCTCTCCCCCAAGCTCCTCGTCATGGCGCTGCGCGACCACTCGCACGCCAAGGCGCCCTACCTGCTCGCGGGTGGCGGCAAGACCATGGAGGGCGAGGAGAAGGCGTCCGAGGAGCAGCTGGCCGGTGTGCCGGCGGCGGCTCTGGCGGAGGCCGAGCGCCCGCTGATCGGCACCCTCGAAGAGAACGGCGTCATCGACCCGGACGTCCTGTGGTCCTGCACCACCTGCGGCGCCTGCGTCGAGCAGTGCCCGGTCGACATCGAGCACGTCGACCACATCGTCGACATGCGCCGCTACCAGGTGATGATCGAGTCCGCGTTCCCGTCCGAGGCGGGCACGATGCTCAAGAACCTGGAGAAGAAGGGCAACCCCTGGGGCCTGGCCAAGAAGCAGCGCCTGGAGTGGACGAAGGAAGTCGACTTCGAGGTGCCGGTCGTCGGCAAGGACATCGAGGACCTCTCCGAGGTCGAGTACCTGTACTGGGTCGGCTGCGCCGGCGCCCTGGAGGACCGCGCCAAGAAGACCACCAAGGCCTTCGCGGAGCTCCTGCACATGGCGGGCGTCAAGTTCGCCATCATGGGCGGCGACGAGAAGTGCACCGGTGACTCCGCCCGCCGTCTCGGCAACGAGCCCCTGTTCCAGGAGCTCGGCATGGAGAACGTGGCCGCGCTGAACATGGCGTTCGG
>JABFXD010000818.1 GCA_013361925.1 Streptomyces sp.
GACAACAACACGTTCTGGGTGATCCCGGGAGAGCTGACCGAGGCGGTCCGGACCGTCACCCGTGCGTTCGGCGACCAGTCGACGGCGGCTCCGGCTCCTGCGGCGCAACCCGAGAGCGCAGCCCCTGCCGGCGCCGGTGAGGTATCGGACGAAGCCCGCGGTCCCGCACTCGAATCGGGCTCGACGGCTCTGCTCGACGCCGCCAAGGCCGCCGACGAGGCCGGGAAGGAGGCCGCCGCAGCCGTGAACGACGCCAAGGCGGAGGCCGAGGCCGCACAGTCGACGACGGCGTCGCGTCGGGCGTAGACATACGGGGCGTCTCGGTTGTGACGCCTTCCGTGTGTTCGCGGTGGGTAGGGTGCGGCTGGGGTGGCGCGTACACCTGGCTGCCGCCTCGCCCCGCCTCCGCGCTCCGCACACACCTGGACGGTCGATCGACGTGCCAAGACGCCCCGAGGGACTGTTCGTCGGCCTGTGTACGTTCGACGTGGTCCAGCTCGTCGACCATGTGCCGGGCGCGGACGAGAAGGTGACGGCTCTTCGGCAGACGGTGGCCGCGGGTGGGCCGGCGGCCAACGCGGCCGTGGCCTTCGCGCACCTCGGTGGCGCGGCCACGCTGCTCACGTCGGTCGGATGCCACCCGCTCGGTGTCGTGGCCGCGGCGGAGTTGCGGGGGCTCGGGGTGACGGTGCGGGATCTGTCGGCCGACTCGGCCGCGCCGCCCGCCGTGTCCTCGATCCTGGTGACCGCGTCCAGCGGCGAGCGGGCGGTCGCGTCGACCAACGCGTCGGGACGCCGGATCACGGTGCCCGATGACCTGGCGGCGGTGGTGGCGGGGTACGACGTCGTCGAGTTCGACGGACATCACATGGAGCTGGCGGTGGCCGTCGCGCGCGCCGCACGTGCCGCCGGCCGCCGGACCGTCCTCGACGGCGGCAGTTGGAAAGAGGGCACGGAGCAGCTGCTGGCCTCGGTCGACGTGGCCGTCTGCTCGGACGCCTTCCACCCGCCCGGCACCGCATGTCCTGAGGACGTGCTGCGGTTTCTGCGCGAACGCGGGGTCACCTGGGCGGTGGTGAGCCGGGGCGGGCGGCCCCTCGTGTGGGAGGGGCCGAGCGGCGGCGGCACGGTGGAGGTACCGGACGTGCGGGTCGTGGACACGCTGGGCGCGGGTGACGTGCTGCACGGCGCTCTCGCTCACCGGCTCACGGAGCAGGGCGAGTTGACCGCGAGGGGATTCGCGGCGGCTCTGCGTGAAGCCGCCGTGTGGGCCTCACGGGCCTGCACGGCGTTCGGCACACGGGACTGGATGCGGGAGGGGTCTTCGCCGTCCGGGACTTCGTTGTTGCCGTGAGGTCCCGGACGGCCGTGCTCACGTGAGGGAACACGCACTTGCTTCCCGCAGACGCGGCGGCCAGGAGCGGAGCAGGTGTCACGGGGCGTAGGTGATGTGGGGGCGGGGCGGGGTGGACATGCCGGATCCGAGGAAGTAGTCGACCTGGTGGGACTGCATGTACCCCTTGAAGGTCATGGCGTTCCGGTAGGCCGGGTTGTGCGCGAGGGTGTACAGCCGGGTGGTCGTGGGCTGGTTCGTGGTGAAGATGATCAGCTCGTCGTAGGCGGAGTTGGTGTACATCGCCTCCTCGCGCCAGTCGCCGAGGATGTCGCCCACGAAGAGGGGGTTGATGCCCTGGGAGGCGTCGACGGCACCGTAGTTCCAGGTGCTCACCAGGCGCGGCACGCTGCCGGTCGACGTCGGGTTCAGCGGGTCCCACTTCTCGATCTTGCCGTCGTTGAGCAGTTCCGCGGTGGGGTCGCCGTCCCACCACAGGCCCAGCTGCGGCCAGGGGCGCTTGGCGGTGTCGGGTTCGGTGAGGGCGTTGGTGCGCGCGTTGTACAGGCCGGAGAACGACCAGACCTCCATGCCCGGGTAGCGGGAGTCGATGTCGGCGGCCATGCCGCGTCCGACGTCGGCGGGGCCGCCGTAGTGCTGCCAGATCAGGGCGCCGGTGGAGGCGTCGTAGTAGTACTCCAGCAGTCCGCTGGGGTTGTCCTGCTGGACGCCGTAGCCCTCCAGGCCGGGGCGGCTCGGGTCCATGTCGGCGATGTGGAAGCGGTCGCCGTGGACGATGCCCTTGGGGCCCATGGAGTAGCGCAGGGTGCCGTCGCCGTTCAGGACGAACCCGATCTCGGCGATCTCGTCGGTGCCGTCGCCGTTGACGTCGATGGCGCGGGTGTTGTGCCCGTCGGGTGCGTCCTGGCTGCCGCGTTGCCAGGTCCACTGGCGGTCCAGTGAGCCGCCGTCGTACTTCCAGGCGCCGATCATCAGGTTGAACGCCCCGCCGTCCTGCCGGTTCTTCATGAAGGCGACCAGGCTGGGGGTGGTGCCGTCGAGGTAGGCCACGCCGAGGCGGGCGGCGAGCGGGCCGTCGGACAGATAGGTCGTGGGGATCGACGAGTACCGGCTGAGCGCGCCGGTGCGGCCGTCGAGGACCGCCATCCACTGCCGGGAGTCGTCGGCGTGCGTCCAGGTGGTCCCGTCGCCGAAGGTCACCCCGTCGGCGATCTTCAGGGCGACCTCGGCGTCGCCGTCGCTGTCGAAGTCGTAGACCGTGACACGGGCAGCGCCCGCCCGGGCGGCGTCGCCCTACCCGTTCACGCCCGCGGTGGTACGGCGGGCGACCAGCGTGGGGGAGAGCTTGATCTGTACGGAGGTCTTGGTGCGGTCGGCGATCCGCTCCAGCAGCAGACGCACCGCGTTGCCGCCGATCTCGTGCCCCGCCTGGTCGACGCTGGTCAGGGAGATGGGGCTGAAGGAGGCGAACGTCGTGTTGTCGTACCCGGCGACCGAGATGTCGCCGGGAACGGACAGCCCGGCGTCGGTGAGGGCTTCCAGGGCGCCCATCGCGACGATGTCCGCGCCGGCGAAGACGGCCGTGGGCCGTCGCGAACGGGCGAGCAGTTGCCGGGCGCCCTCGTATCCGCCCTGTTGGGTGTAGGTGGTGGAGACGATGTCGATCTCGTCGGCGAGGCCGTG
>JABFXD010000405.1 GCA_013361925.1 Streptomyces sp.
GTGGGCAGTTGCATCGCGGTGGCGGCCTTCGGCGCGCTGATCGCGGACACGGGGCACTTCCAGCGGGGCTTCGACACGAGCTTCGTGACGTGTGTGGTGATGCTGCTGGGCACGGCCGTGGGTACGGCGGTGCTGCTGCCCCGGGGCACCAAGAAGGGTGGCGAGTAAGACTTTGGCCGCCGGCTCGTTGTGGCTGGTCGCGCAGTTCCCCGCGCCCCTTGACGGGTGTGGGGAACTGGCGTCTCCTCCGTCCCGTTTCTTAAACAGAAGATAAAATACCTTCACGAAGGAATTTAAAGAGGGCAGGATGGACTCATGACCGTGATGGAAGAACGCACCCTTCCCCAACCCCCACCGGACACCAAGCCCGCCGACACCACGCGCACCCGCCTCGCCGAACTCCAGCTCATCCGTGAGCTGGCGCACGAAGGCCCCGCCCCCGGCGCGAGCGACCAGCAGCACGCGCGGGGCAAGCTCACCGCCCGTGAGCGCATCGAACTGCTCCTGGACCCGGGGTCGTTCACCGAGATCGAGGCGTTGCGGCGGCACCGCGCCACCGGGTTCGGCCTGGAGGCCCGGCGGCCCTACACCGACGGTGTCGTCACCGGCTGGGGCACCGTGGACGGCCGGACCGTCTTCGTCTACGCCCATGACTTCCGTATCTTCGGCGGCGCCCTCGGTGAGGCCCACGCCACGAAGATCCACAAGGTGATGGACCTCGCGCTGGCCGCAGGGGCGCCGCTGGTCAGCCTCAACGACGGGGCGGGCGCCCGGATCCAGGAGGGCGTCAGCGCCCTCGCCGGATACGGCGGGATCTTCACCCGCAACGTCGCCGCCTCCGGCGTCCTGCCGCAGATCAGCGTGATGCTCGGGCCCTGCGCCGGCGGCGCCGCCTACTCCCCGGCCCTCACCGACTTCGTCTTCATGGTCCGCGGCATCTCCCAGATGTTCATCACCGGCCCCGACGTCGTCCAGGCCGTCACCGGCGAGAAGGTCAGCCAGAACGGCCTCGGCGGTGCCGACGTGCACGCCGATGTCTCCGGTGTCGCCGCCGCGGCCTACGACGACGAGGCGAGCTGTCTTCAGGACGTACGGCATCTGCTGTCCCTGCTGCCGGCCAACAACCGCGAACTCCCGCCCTACGAGCCGCCGTCGGACGACCCCGAGCGGCGCTGCGAGGCCCTGCTCGACCTGGTGCCGGCCGAGCCGAACCAGGCGTACGACATCCACCGGGTCATCGAGGAGATCGTCGACGACGGCGACTTCTTCGAGGTGCAGCCCACCTGGGCCGCCAACCTGGTGTGCGCGCTCGCCCGGCTCGACGGCCATGTCGTCGGCGTCGTCGCCAACCAGCCTGCCGCCACGGCCGGGGTGTTGGACATCGCCGCTTCGGAGAAGGGCGCTCGGTTCGTGCAGTTCTGCGACGCCTTCAACATCCCGCTGGTCACGCTGGTGGACGTTCCCGGGTTCCTGCCGGGCGTCGGGCAGGAGCACGCCGGGATCATCCGGCACGGGGCCAAGCTGCTGTACGCGTACTGCAACGCCACCGTGCCGAGGATCTCGCTGGTGCTGCGCAAGGCGTACGGCGGCGCCTACATCGTCATGGACTCCCGGTCCATCGGCGCCGACCTCGCCCTCGCCTGGCCCACCAACGAGATCGCCGTGATGGGGGCCGAGGGGGCCGCGAACGTCGTCTTCCGGCGGGAGATCGCCGCCGCGGACGATCCGGAGGCGGTGCGCGAGCGGCGGATCAAGGAGTACAAGTCCGAGCTCATGCACCCCTATTACGCCGCCGAGCGCGGACTGGTGGACGACGTCATCGACCCGCGTGACACCCGGGCCGTGCTGGTCCACGCGCTCGCCATGCTCCGCGCCAAGCACGCCGACCTGCCCTCCCGCAAACACGGGAACCAGCCGGTATGAGCGCGCCCCCCGAAGAGCCGTTGCTGAGGGTGCTGCGCGGCGCGCCGACCCCCGAGGAACTCGCCGCCGCCACCGCCGTACTGCTGGAACTGGCCCGGCGGGCGCCTGCCGCGGAGGAGCCCGCGCCCGCCCCGGTCGCCGCAGCGAGCTGGCACCGCCCGGCCCTGACCACGCACCGCACCGCCGCGTCCTGGCGCCACTGAAGTTCGTCCGACCCTCCCCAGAGAAGGATCACCATGTCCGTGAGCGACACCACGACCGAGTACGCGGCCTACGACCGCAAGCGCCCCACCGCCTACGTCACCACCCACGCCGAGACCTACTCCCTGGAGGAGGTCGTCCGGATCAGCGGGCTCGACGCCGACACCCTCGGCTGGTACGAGCGGCAGGGGCTGATCGAGGGCGCCGAGGAGGACCCGTACGGGGTGCGCGCCTACAGCCCGATCCATCTGCGCTGGCTGGAGTTCCTCAACCATCTGCGCAGCACCGGGATGTCACCGGCCGACATGAACCACTACGTCGAGCTGTACCGGGCGGGCGACTCGACCATCGCCGCCCGCCGTGAACTCCTCGAAGCGCACCGGGAGTCGCTGCGCGCACGGACCGGAGAGTTCACCGCCACGCTCCGGTACCTGGACTGGAAGATCGGGTTCTACGCGGAGCGCGAGGCCGTGCTCGCACGGACGGCCGCCGCGTCCGTCCCCGTGCCGAGCGCGGTGGAGGCGTAGGCCGCGGCCACCGGCTCCAGGCGGAGCACACCGTGCGAGGCGACCGTGTGGACGTCCCGCCACAGGCGGGTCAGTTCGCCGGAACCGGCGCGCAGTGGCGAGCCGGCGGTGCGGAACAGCCGGTCCACGGAGTCGGCGAGGAGGCCGACGGCGACGGCCGCGTCCCGCTGGTTGCCGGTGACGAGGGCGGGGGTGACCGGGTCGCAGTCGGCGCGCCGGGCGGCCCGTTCGAGGAGCAGGCCCGCCGCGTCGATATGGGCCGAGGTCACCGCGAGCGTCTCGCGCACCGCCGCGCTGTCGTGGGGCGGGCGCCCGCTGCCCGGTGCCTTGGCCGCCGCCCACGCGGACCACACCGCCAGCGCCCTGCGGGCCGCGCCCAGCGC
>JABFXD010000652.1 GCA_013361925.1 Streptomyces sp.
GACGCCCTGGAGGATCTCCGTGAAGTACGGATTGCTGATCGCCGACACCGCGAGCCCCAGGGAACGGGTGCGGGACGTCACCAGGGCGCGGGCGAGGGTGTTGGGCGTGTAGCCGAGCTCGTCCATGGCGTCTAGGACCGCCTGGCGGGTGTGGGGGAGGACCGGCCGGGTGCCGTTGAGCACATGCGAGACGGTCGCCACGGAGACGCCCGCGCTGCGCGCCACGTCGGCCATGGTCGGCATGGCGGCCCCCGTTCCCTCCCAGAAACACCTTCAGGCCGGGAACGTATCCCATCCAGGCTTGCACGTAAACGCTTGCGCAAGCGTTTACGTGCAGCCCGAGACCTCACAGGGGAGCGCTCCGCGCCTCAGAGGGGAGCGCCCCCGCACTTCAGGGGGCGCCTTCGGTGCCTTCTACTCCCAGTCCCACCCGATCCCCACGATCCCGCTCCGTACCCGCGGTTCCACGATGTGGACCGAGCGGTGGAGCCCGGTGAGGGCCAGTTCCTGGCGGCCGCTGCGCGGGGCCGCGGGCGAGTGCTGGGTGAAGCGGTGGCAGCGGGACGGCAGCGCGTTCTCGTCGAAGCGCACCTGGAGCGCGTACTGGCCGCCGGCCGGTCCGAACCCGCGGACGTACTCGCGGGAGACACCGGCCGTGCCGTCCTCGATGGCGTAACGGAAGAGGAACGTATCGCCCGCGCGCAGCCGCATGTCGAAGAGCAACTCGGCCACCAGCACCCCGGTGTCGTGGTGCAGCCGGACGCGCCCCGTGCGGCAGTTCTCCAACGCGTGCACCCGCATACGCTCCGGTATGCACCCCGGGTCGCCGTGGTGGACGGCCAGGAAGCGGTCGACGCCGTCCTTGTGGGCGCGCACGATGTGGTGCGACTCGCGCCCGAGGAGCTCGCGACGTCCACCGATCCGTACCCGCTCGTGGTGCCCGAGGGTGTGCAGTCCGCCGTCCACGGGCGAGCCCAGTTCGGCCAGCAGCCGCTGCAGGGCGCCGGAGGCCTCGACGAGGGAGCGGTAGGAGCGGGCGGCGGGGCGCTGGCCGGCCGCGCTGTCCTCGGTCTCGGCGAGCAGCCTGATCAGCGACTCCTCGGGCAGCTGGAGGATCTCCTCCAGGGCACGGACCGCGCGCAGCGACTCGGGTCGCTGGGGCCGCCGGGCTCCCTGCTGCCAGTAGCTCAGGCTGGTGACACCGACTTTGACGCCGTGGCGGGAGAGGTGGTGCTGCACGCGCTGGAGAGGCAGACCGCGGGCGGCGATCGCGGCACGCAGGGCCACGTGGAAGGGGCCGCCTCGCAGGGCCGAGTCCAGTTCCGCGGTGGCGACGACGGCGGCGACGTCCGCGTGCTGTGTGGCGTGCGGCATGCAGGGGCCTTTCTGTGGGTGTTCGCAACGGCTGGTCAGACCGTGCGCGGGGACGTCCTCGGGACCACCCCGTCGGCGCAGGGCGTCATCACACAGGTACGCCGTGGCTTCCGTACGCCGTCGTTCACGGCCCCGAGTTCCCCCGCATTGAAGCGTGTTGACCTAGTCCCGACAACACCTCCTGCCCAACAGCGACCCCTCCGCGGCCGATACGCGACCGGTGGAGTCAAGTCGGCGCGCCGAAGCGGTCGTTGTCGAATACGGCTGTGATCGCGCCGATGGACCGCGACACCCTGGAATTGCCGCAGGGCGAGGCCGACCGGACCGTCCGGCATGTGCCGCACCTCACACCGTCCCGCCGGCTCGGCGCGGTGCGGGTCGCGGACCGCTGAAGGCTTCGTCCACAGCCTCGGCGGACTGTCACCGCCCGCCAGTAGGGTGTGAAGCATGGCCGACCCCTCCAGCTACCGCCCCAGGCCGGGACAGATCCCGGACTCTCCCGGGGTCTACAGGTTCCGTGACGAGCACCGCCGGGTGATCTACGTCGGAAAGGCGAAAAGCCTGCGCCAGCGCCTGGCGAGCTACTTCCAGGACCTGGCGAACCTGCACCCCCGCACCCGCACGATGGTGACCACCGCCGCGTCCGTGGAGTGGACGGTGGTGTCCACGGAGGTCGAGGCCCTGCAGCTGGAGTACTCCTGGATCAAGGAGTACGACCCCCGGTTCAACGTCAAGTACCGCGACGACAAGAGCTACCCCTACCTCGCGGTGACGATGAACGAGGAGTTCCCGCGCGTGCAGGTGATGCGCGGTCACAAGAAGAAGGGCGTGCGCTATTTCGGGCCCTACGGACACGCGTGGGCGATCCGCGACACCGTGGACCTCCTGCTGCGCGTCTTCCCGGTCCGCACCTGCTCCGCCGGCGTCTTCAAGAACGCCGCCCGCACCGGCCGCCCCTGCCTCCTCGGCTACATCGGCAAGTGCTCCGCGCCCTGCGTCGGCCGGGTGTCCGCCGAGGAACACCGCGAACTCGCCGAGGAGTTCAGCGACTTCATGGCCGGCCGCACCGGCACCTATCTCCGCCGCCTGGAGAAGCAGATGACGGAGGCGGCCGAGGAGATGGAGTACGAACGGGCGGCCCGTCTGCGTGACGACATCGGGGCCCTGCGGAAGGCCATGGAGAAGAGCGCGGTCGTGCTCGCCGACGCGACCGACGCCGACCTGATCGCGGTCGCCGAGGACGAGCTCGAAGCCGCCGTGCAGATCTTCCACGTCCGCGGCGGACGCGTGCGCGGCCAGCGCGGCTGGGTCACCGACAAGGTCGAGGAGATCACCACCGGCGCCCTCGTGGAGCACGCCCTCCAGCAGCTCTACGGCGAGGAGACCGGCGACTCCGTCCCCAAGGAGGTCCTCGTCCCGGCCCTGCCCGAGCCGGTCGAGCCTGTTCAGGAGTGGCTCACCGGGCGCCGCGGCTCGGGCGTCTCGCTGCGCATCCCGCAGCGCGGCGACAAGAAGGCCCTGATGGAGACCGTCGCCCGCAACGCCCAGCAGGCCCTCGCGCTGCACAAGACCAAGCGCGCCTCCGACCTCACCACACGCTCGCGTGCCCTGGAGGAGATCGCCGAGGCCCTCGACCTCGACAGCGCCCCGCTCAGGATCGAGTGCTTCGACATCTCCCACCTCCAGGGCGACGACGTCGTGGCCTCCATGGTCGTCTTCGAGGACGGCCTCCAGCGCAAGAGCGAGTACCGCCGCTTCCAGATCAAGGGCTTCGAGGGCCAGGACGACGTCCGCTCCATGCACGAGGTCATCACCCGCCGCTTCAAGCGGTACCTCGCCGAGAAGGAGAAGACCGGCGAGTGGGTGGACGAGAGCGCCGGTGCCCAGGGCGCCGCCCAGGACACCGTAGAGGACGACTTCCGGGACGCCTCCGGGAACACCCTCACCGAGGACACCGGCCGCCCGAAGAAGTTCGCCTACCCGCCCCAGCTCCTCGTCGTCGACGGCGGTCAGCCGCAGGTGGCCGCCGCCAGGAGGGCCCTGGACGAGCTCGGTATCGACGACATCGCCGTCTGCGGCCTCGCCAAGCGCCTGGAGGAGGTCTGGCTCCCCGACGAGGACGACCCGATCGTCCTGCCGCGGACCAGCGAGGGCCTCTATCTCCTCCAGCGCGTCCGTGACGAGGCCCACCGCTTCGCGATCACCTACCAGCGCACCAAGCGGGCCAAGCGGTTCCGGTCCAGCCCCCTGGACGACGTACCGGGGCTCGGGGACACCCGTAAGCAGGCGCTTCTGAAACATTTCGGCTCGTTGAAGAAACTTCGATCTGCCACCATCGATCAGATCTGCGAGGTTCCCGGCATAGGCCGCAAAACGGCCGAGACCATTGCCGTGGCGCTCGCCCAGGCGGCACCGGCCGCGCCTGCCGTGAACACAGCTACTGGAGAGATCATGGAAGAGGAACCCGACATCATGGGTTCCGGTGGGGAGCCCGCGACGGCGGGCGCCCCGGACGAACGACGGGGGCAGGAGACATGAATGTGAACGAGCACGAAGGCCAAGAGAACCAAGCCCAAGAAAGCCAGGACGCGGCCGGTATCCCCGACGCGGCCATCCCCGAGCTGGTGATCATCTCCGGGATGTCCGGGGCCGGCCGGTCGACCGCCGCCAAGTGTCTGGAGGACCTCGGCTGGTTCGTCGTCGACAACCTCCCGCCCGCGCTGATCCCCACCATGGTGGAGCTCGGCGCCCGCTCGCAGGGCAATGTCGCCCGGATCGCGGTGGTCGTCGACGTCCGCGGCCGGCGTTTCTTCGACAACCTCCGCGAGTCCCTCGCCGACCTGGAGGCCAAGCACGTCACCCGGCGGATCGTCTTCCTGGAGTCCTCCGACGAGGCCCTGGTGCGCCGCTTCGAGTCCGTGCGCCGCCCGCACCCCCTCCAGGGCGACGGCCGCATCGTCGACGGCATCGACGCCGAGCGCGAGCTCCTGCGCGAACTGCGCGGCGACGCCGACCTGGTCATCGACACCTCCAGCCTCAACGTGCACGAGCTGCGCGCCAAGATGGACGCCCAGTTCGCCGGCGAGGAGGAGCCCGAGCTGCGGGCCACCGTCATGTCCTTCGGCTTCAAGTACGGCCTCCCGGTCGACGCCGACCTGGTCGTGGACATGCGCTTCCTGCCCAACCCGCACTGGGTCCCGGAGCTGCGCCCGTACACCGGTCTGAACGAGGAGGTGTCGGCGTACGTCTTCAACCAGCCCGGCGCCAAGGAGTTCATCGACCGCTACAGCGAACTGCTCCAGCTGATCGCGGCCGGCTACCGCCGCGAGGGCAAGCGGTACGTGACCATCGCGGTCGGCTGCACCGGCGGCAAGCACCGCTCCGTCGCCACCTCCGAGAAGCTCGCCGCCCGCCTCGTCTCCCAGGGTGTGGAGACGGTGGTCGTACACCGGGACATGGGACGCGAATGACCGCACGTTCTCCGCGGCTGGGCCGGCTCGGCAGGCTGGGCCGGACGGTGCCCGAGTCCCGCGCGGGCCGGCCCGTCGAGACCCGGGGCGCGCGGCCCCGCCGCCGCGGCGCCCAGCCCAAGGTCGTCGCCCTCGGCGGCGGCATGGGCCTGTCCGCCTCGCTCGCCGCGCTGCGCCGGATCACCGGCGACCTCACCGCCGTCGTCACCGTCGCCGACGACGGCGGCTCCAGCGGCCGGCTCCGCGACGAGCTGGGCGTCCTGCCGCCCGGCGATCTGCGCAAGGCGCTGGCCGCGCTGTGCGGGGACGACGACTGGGGCCAGACCTGGGCCCGCGTCATCCAGCACCGCTTCCACTCCAAGGGCGACCTGCACGACCACGCGGTCGGCAATGTGCTGATCGTCGCCCTGTGGGAGCAGCTCGGCGACCATGTCCAGGCCCTGGACCTGGTCGGCAAGCTGCTCGGCGCGCACGGGCGCGTGCTGCCCATGTCCGCCGTACCCCTGGAGCTCCAGGCCCTGGTCAAGGGGCATGACCCGGAGCGGCCGGAGGACGTGGACACCGTCCGCGGCCAGGCCACCGTCGCCCTCACCCCGGGCGAGGTGCAGTCCGTGCACGTCGTGCCGCACGACCCGCCCGCGGTCCCCGAGGCGGTGGCCGCGGTCCTGGACGCGGACTGGGTGGTCCTCGGCCCCGGCTCGTGGTTCTCCTCGGTCATCCCGCACCTGCTGGTGCCGGAACTGCTGGACGCGCTCACGGAGACGAAGGCGCGCCGGGTACTCTCGCTGAACCTCGCGCCGCAGCCCGGAGAAACCGATGGCTTCTCCCCGCAGCGTCATTTGGAGGTTTTGGGACGACACGCCCCTAAACTCGCCCTGGACGTGGTGCTGGCCGACGAGGCCGCCGTGCCCGACCGTGACTCGCTCTCCGATGCCGCCAAGCGGTTCGGCGCCGCGGTCGAGCTGGCCCCGGTGGCCCGGCCCGACGGAACCCCGAGGCACGATCCGGAGCTGTTGGCCGCCGCGTACGACCGTATTTTTCGGATGCATGGAAGGATCGGCCCATGGCGATGACGGCAGCGGTGAAGGACGAGATCTCCCGGCTCCCCGTCACCCGGACCTGCTGCAGAAAGGCGGAGGTCTCCGCCATCCTGCGGTTCGCCGGCGGCCTTCACCTGGTGAGCGGGCGCATCGTGATCGAGGCGGAGCTGGACACCGCGATGGCGGCCCGTCGGCTCAAGCGGGACATCCTGGAGATCTTCGGCCACAGCTCGGAGCTGATCGTGATGGCGCCGGGCGGACTGCGCCGCGGCTCGCGTTACGTCGTCCGGGTCGTCGCCGGCGGTGACCAGCTGGCCCGTCAGACCGGCCTGGTCGACGGCCGGGGCCGCCCGATCCGCGGTCTGCCCCCGCAGGTCGTCTCCGGGGCCACCTGCGACGCGGAGGCGGCCTGGCGCGGGGCGTTCCTGGCGCACGGCTCGCTCACCGAGCCCGGCCGGTCCTCCTCCCTGGAGGTGACCTGCCCGGGCCCCGAGGCCGCGCTCGCCCTGGTCGGCGCCGCCCGGCGGCTGTCCATCGCCGCGAAGGCCCGTGAGGTGCGCGGAGTGGACCGCGTGGTCGTCCGGGACGGCGACGCGATCGGCGCGCTGCTCACCCGGCTCGGCGCGCACGAGTCGGTGCTGGCCTGGGAGGAGCGCCGGATGCGCCGCGAGGTGCGGGCGACGGCGAACCGTCTCGCCAACTTCGACGACGCCAACCTGCGCCGCTCGGCCCGCGCGGCCGTCGCCGCCGGTGCCCGCGTCCAGCGCGCGCTGGAGATCCTCGCCGACGACGTGCCCGAGCACCTCGCCGCCGCCGGGCGGCTGCGCATGGACCACAAGCAGGCCTCCCTGGAGGAGCTGGGCGCGCTCGCCGACCCGCCGCTGACCAAGGACGCCGTCGCGGGCCGTATCCGCCGACTGCTCGCCATGGCCGACAAGCGGGCCCAGGACCTCGGCATTCCGGGTACGGAGTCCAGCATCACCGAGGAGATGGCCGACAACCTGGCGGGCTGACCCCTCGTCAATGCGCCGGTGCCGCCGCCCGCTTGGGTGAACGGCACCGGCTTTCGCATGTCTGTGAGGCACCCTTGACTGGATCATGAAGTGTCATGAGCCTGGCATACGTTCGCTGCTGTGGCGGACCACCGCAAGGGGGGCACATGAGACGAAGAGCGAGACCGATCCTCGCCGTTGGCGCACTCCTGCTGGGCGGCGCGGGCCTCGCGCCCCTCGCCCAGGCCGCGGAGAGCGCCGGCTCTCCCGGTCCCGACGAGATCAAGGTCTTCCGGGCCGATGTCACCAGCGCGCAGGTACCCCTGCTGCTGGCGGCCGGTCAGGACGGCCACGAACTGAGTGAGCAGGTACCCGCGAAGGGCACCGCGACCGTCGAGGTCTACCTCACCGACAAACAGGCCGACAAGCTGGAGAAACAGGGCGTCGAGCTCACCGAGCACACCCTCTCCGCCAAGGCCGAGGCCCGCGTCGACGCCGCCGCCGACGGCGTGTACCGCCCCTACAGCGGCAGCGGCGGCCTCAAGCAGGAGATCCTCGCCACCGCCCAGGCCAACCCCGGCCTCACCAAGGCCGTCTCCATCGGCAAGACCGTCAACGGCCAGGACATCCTCGCGGTCAAACTGACCAAGAACGCGAAGAACACCAAGGACGGCGCCAAGCCCGCCGTCCTCTACATGTCCAACCAGCACGCGCGCGAGTGGATCACCCCGGAGATGACCCGGCGGCTGTTCCACTACTACCTGGACCACTACAAGACCGACCAGCGGATCAAGAAGATCGTCGACTCCACCGAACTGTGGTTCGTCGTCTCGGCCAACCCCGACGGCTACGACTACACGTTCTCCGGCACCGACCAGCGTCTGTGGCGCAAGAACCTGCACGACAACAACGGCGACGGCTCCATCGCCATCGGCGACGGCGTCGACCTCAACCGCAACTTCTCCTACAAGTGGGGCTACGACGACGAGGGTTCGTCCCCCAACCCCACCAGCGAGACCTACCGCGGCACCGGACCGGGCTCCGAGCCCGAGACCAAGGCGCTCGACGCGTTCGAGAAGCGGATCGGGTTCACGTACGGCATCAACTACCACTCCGCCGCCGAACTCCTCCTCTACGGAGTCGGCTGGCAGGTGGCCACCGACACCCCGGACGACGTCATGTACAAGGCGCTCGCCGGCACCCCCGACAACTCCGCGATCCCCGGCTACCGTCCGCAGGTCTCCTCGGAGCTCTACACCACCAACGGCGAGGCCGACGGCCACGCTTCGAACGTCAACGGCCTGGCGATGTTCACGCCCGAGATGTCGACCTGCCAGACCGCCTCGGACCTGGACCCGAACGACCAGTGGAACGCGGCCGACTGCCAGTCGGTCTTCAACTTCCCGGACGACGAGAAGCTGATCCAGCAGGAGTTCGAGAAGAACATCCCGTTCGCGCTCTCCGTCGCCGAGTCGGCCAAGCAGCCCGACCAGCCGAAGTCCTCGCTCGGCCTGAAGGCCGCCGACTTCACCCCGAAGACGTTCAGCACGTCCTACGCGCGCGGCGCGAGCCAGGAAGTCTCCGTCGTCGTACGCAAGGCCGTGCACGACAAGGAGCTCAAGTACCGCGTCAACGGCGGCCGTACGCATGACGTGTCGCTTCGCGCGTGGAAGGGCGGCGAGACGTACGGCGGTGAGGACAACCTCTACTTCGACGAGTACCGCGCCAAGGTCGCGGGCGCCGATCCGGGCGACAAGGTCGAGGTGTGGTTCACCGGCGAGACGCGCGGCAAGAAGCGCACCTCCAGCGAGCACTTCACCTACACGGTCGCCGAACGGCCGCGCGCGGACACGCTCGTCGTCGCCGAGGAAGGCGCGACGGCGACCCAGGCGCAGACCTACGTCGACGCGCTGAAGGCCAACGGCCGCAAGGCGATCGTCTGGGACGTCGCCACCCAGGGCGCGCCCGACGCGCTCGGCGTCCTCGACCACTTCAAGACGGTCGTCCACTACACGGGCGCGAGCATCCCCGGCAACGCCACCCAGCTCCAGCTGCGCGCCTTCCTCAACGAGGGCGGCAAGCTGATCGAGGCCGGCGAGCGGGCCGGCGGCAGCGTCGACCTCGGCGGCGGCACCCTGTCGAACGACTTCAGCCAGTACTACCTGGGCGCCTACACCCGTACGTCGCTGCCGAACGCCACCGCGTTCCAGGGCAGCGGCAAGCTCGCCGGAGCCGGCGGAGCGCTCGGCGCCGCCCCGGGCAACCCGCTCGACACCGCGGGGTCCTTCAGCGTCACCTCGGACAGCCTGCCGGTCGCGAAGTACCCGCAGTTCGCCAGCGCGGGCGCGGGCTCCTACCCCGGCACGATCAACCCGTACGGCCCCTACGAGGGCGCCTCCATGGCCGCCGTCACCCACAGCGACTACGCCTGGAACCGCCTCACCCGCACCATCGACCTCACGAACGTGACCGCCGCCCAGGCGCCCACGTTCCAGACCCGGATGCTGTGGAACACCGAGGAGGGCTACGACCACGCCGTCCTGGAAGCCCACACGACCGGGGCCGAGGACTGGACGACCCTCCCGGAGAAGAACGGCGCCACCAGCACCGTCGTACCCGCCGAGTGCGAGGCCGGGTACTTCATCGCCGCCCATCCCGCGCTCAAGCGGTATCTGACCCTCGGTGCCGGCGGCTGCACCAACACCGGCACCAGCGGCCAGTGGAACAGCTTCACCGGGGCGTCGGCCGGGTGGCAGCAGGTCGCCTTCGACCTCTCCGCCTACGCCGGCAAGAAGGTCGAGATCTCCCTCAGCTACATCACCGACCCCGGCAGCGGCGGTCGCGGCGTCCTCGTCGACAACGCCTCCGTCGTCATCGGCGGCCAGGCCACCGAGACCGAGGGCTTCGAGACCTCGCTGGGCGCCTGGAGCGTCCCCGGACCGCCCGCGGGCAGCCCGGCGGTCGTCAAGGACTGGGGGCTCGCCGGTGAACTCTTCAAGACGTACGGCGCCGTCACCACGGACGACACCGTGCTGCTGGGCTTCGGCCTGGAGCACGTCACCGCGGCGGCCGACCGCACGGCACTGCTCGGAAAGGCGCTCACCGCGCTCGACGGATGAGCGCGGACAAACACGGACGAGCGGGGAGCGCACTGGTCAACACTGACTGACTCTCCGTAGTCAATTCGGGCCATAGAGCTTTTCGGCCCGGGCGGTCCGTACCCCTACTGGCGGGTACGGACCGCCTGCCCGTGTATGGGGCATCTCGATGTCACCGAGGAGGCCTCGGAGAGGTAGGGTCGTAGGCGGTCGGGGACATCCCAAACAGAGCTCGCCGGCACCGCATAGCCGGCGTACCAACGAGGAGATCGGTTCGTGACGATCCGCGTAGGCATCAACGGCTTCGGTCGTATTGGTCGCAACTACTTCCGCGCGCTGCTGGAGCAGGGTGCTGACATCGAGATCGTGGCTGTCAACGACCTGGGTGACACCGCGACCACCGCCCACCTGCTGAAGTACGACACCATCCTGGGCCGCCTCAAGGCCGAGGTGACGCACACCGCCGACACGATCACGGTCGACGGCCACACCATCAAGGTGCTGTCGGAGCGCAACCCCGCCGACATCCCGTGGGGTCAGCTGGGCGTCGACATCGTCATCGAGTCGACCGGCATCTTCACCAAGAAGGCCGACGCCGAGAAGCACATCGCCGGTGGCGCGAAGAAGGTCCTCATCTCGGCTCCGGCCAAGGACGAGGACATCACCATCGTGATGGGCGTCAACCAGGACAAGTACGACGCGGCCAACCACCACGTCATCTCCAACGCCTCCTGCACCACCAACTGTGTGGCGCCGATGGCGAAGGTCCTCGACGAGAACTTCGGCATCGTCAAGGGCCTGATGACGACGGTCCACGCGTACACCAACGACCAGCGCATCCTGGACTTCCCGCACTCGGACCTGCGCCGCGCCCGCGCCGCCGCCGAGAACATCATCCCGACCACGACCGGTGCCGCGAAGGCCACCGCCCTGGTCCTCCCGCAGCTCAAGGGCAAGCTCGACGGCATCGCGATGCGCGTGCCGGTCCCGACCGGTTCGGCCACCGACCTGGTCGTCGAGCTCCAGCGCGAGGTCACCAAGGACGAGGTCAACGCCGCGTTCAAGAAGGCCGCCGACGACGGCGACCTCAAGGGCATCCTGTTCTACACCGAGGACCCGATCGTGTCCTCGGACATCGTCAGCGACCCGGCCTCCTGCACCTTCGACTCCTCCCTGACCATGGTCCAGGAGGGCAAGTCGGTGAAGATCCTCGGCTGGTACGACAACGAGTGGGGCTACTCCAACCGCCTCGTCGACCTGACGGTCTTCGTCGGCAACCAGCTCTGATCGACAGAGCAGGCAGCTTGATGTGAGTGCAGGGCTCGGGCAGCGCGACGGCGCGTTGTCCGAGCCCTCGCTCGTGTGATCAGCTTTCGTACGATCCAGAGCCCTCCCCAGGAGTCCCCTATATGAAGACGATCGACGAACTCCTCGCCGAAGGAGTCGCCGGCAAGCGGGTCTTCGTCCGCGCCGACCTCAACGTGCCGCTGTCCGGCACCACGATCACCGACGACGGCCGTATCCGCGCGGTGCTGCCCACCGTCAAGGCGCTGGCCGAGGCGGGCGCCCGCGTGGTCGTCGCCTCCCACCTGGGCCGCCCCAAGGGCGCCCCGGACCCGGCGTTCTCCCTCGCCCCGGCCGCCGCGCGCCTCGGTGAACTCCTCGGCGCCGACGTCGCCTTCGCGACCGACACCGTCGGCGAGTCCGCCACGTCGACCGTCGCCGGCCTCGCCGACGGCCAGGTCGCGGTCGTCGAGAACCTGCGCTTCAACGCCGGCGAGACGGCCAAGGACGACGCCGAGCGCGCCGCCTTCGCCGACCAGCTGGCCGCCCTCGCGGACGTGTACGTCGGCGACGGCTTCGGCGCCGTGCACCGCAAGCACGCCTCGGTCTTCGACCTCCCGGCCAAGCTGCCCCACTACGCCGGCTACCTCATCGCCACCGAGGTCGGCGTCCTGAAGAAGCTCACCGAGGACGTCCAGCGGCCCTACGCCGTGGCGCTCGGCGGCTCCAAGGTCTCCGACAAGCTGGCCGTCATCGACCAGCTCCTCGGCAAGGCCGACCGCATCCTCATCGGCGGCGGCATGGCCTTCACCTTCCTCAAGGCCAAGGGCTACGAGGTCGGCGCCTCGCTGCTCCAGGAGGACCAGATCCCGGCCGTCCTCGAGTACCTGGAGCGCGCCGAGAAGCTCGGCGTCGAACTGGTGCTCCCGGTCGACGTCGTGGTCTCCGCGGGCTTCCCCGACCTGAAGGCCAAGGCGCCCACCGAGCACGCGATCGTCGACGCGTCCGACATCCCCGAGGGCTCCCTGGGCCTGGACGTCGGCCCGAAGACCGGCGAGCTGTACGCCGGCAAGCTCACCGACGCCAAGACCGTCTTCTGGAACGGTCCCATGGGCGTCTTCGAACACCCCGACTACGCCGAGGGCACCAAGGCGGTCGCCCAGGCCCTCATCGACTCGGACGGCTTCACCGTCGTCGGCGGCGGAGACTCCGCCGCCGCCGTGCGCACGCTCGGCTTCGACGAGAACGCATTCGGCCACATCTCGACCGGTGGCGGCGCCTCCCTCGAATACCTCGAGGGCAAGACGCTCCCCGGCCTCGCCGCACTGGAGGACTGACCCCGCATGACCACTCGCACG
>JABFXD010000714.1 GCA_013361925.1 Streptomyces sp.
GCCAGCTCCAGGACCTGGCGGACGTCGGTCACCGGGTGGACCTCCAGCTTGTCCAGCACCTCCGACGGGACGTCGTCCAGGTCGGCCTCGTTGCGCTTCGGGATGATGACGGTCGTGACGCCCGCCCGGTGCGCGGCCAGCAGCTTCTGCTTCACACCGCCGATGGGCAGGACCCGGCCGGTCAGGGAGACCTCGCCGGTCATCGCCACGTCCGTGCGAACCTGGCGTCCGCTCAGCAGCGACGCCAGCGCCGTCGTCATCGTGATGCCCGCGCTCGGGCCGTCCTTCGGGACCGCGCCCGCCGGGAAGTGGATGTGCACGCCCCGGTCCTTCAGGTCGCCGACCGGCAGTTCGAGTTCGGCGCCGTGCGAGCGCAGGAAGGACAGGGCGATCTGCGCGCTCTCCTTCATCACGTCGCCCAGCTGACCGGTGAGGGTCAGGCCCGCCGCGCCCGTCTCCGGGTCGGCCAGGGACGCCTCGACGAACAGGACGTCACCGCCGGCTCCGGTCACCGCGAGGCCGGTCGCCACACCCGGCACCGCCGTGCGGCGCTCGGCCGGGTCCTGGGCGGACTCGGGGACGTGGTGCGGGCGGCCGATCAGGTCGCGCAGCTCCCCGTCCGTCACGGTGAACGGCAGCTTCCGCTCGCCCAGTTCGTGCTGGGCGGCGACCTTGCGCAGCAGCCTCGCGATCGCCCGCTCCAGGGTGCGGACGCCCGCCTCGCGGGTGTACTCGCCGGCGAGCTTGCGCAGCGCGCTCTCGTCCAGCGTCACCTCGTCCGCCGCGAGTCCCGCCCGCTCCAGCTGGCGCGGGAGCAGGTGGTCACGGGCGATGACGACCTTCTCGTCCTCGGTGTAGCCGTCCAGGCGGACCAGCTCCATACGGTCGAGCAGGGCCTCCGGGATGGCTTCGAGCACGTTCGCCGTCGCCAGGAACACCACGTCGCTCAGGTCGAGTTCGACCTCCAGGTAGTGGTCGCGGAAGGTGTGGTTCTGCGCCGGGTCGAGGACTTCGAGCAGCGCCGCGGCCGGGTCACCCCTGAAATCCGAGCCCACCTTGTCGATCTCGTCGAGCAGGACCACCGGGTTCATCGACCCGGCCTCCCTGATGGCCCGCACGATCCGGCCGGGCAGCGCGCCGACGTAGGTCCGCCGGTGGCCGCGGATCTCCGCCTCGTCGCGGACGCCGCCGAGGGCGACACGGACGAACTTGCGGCCCATGGCGTGGGCGACGGACTCACCGAGGGACGTCTTGCCGACGCCGGGCGGGCCGACGAGGGCCAGTACGGCACCGCCGCGCCGCCCGCCGACCACACCGAGCCCCCGGTCGCTGCGGCGCTTGCGCACCGCCAGGTACTCGGTGATCCGCTCCTTCACGTCCTCCAGGCCCGCGTGCTCGGCGTCGAGCACGGACTGGGCGCCCTGGATGTCGTACGCGTCCTCGGTCCGCTCGTTCCACGGGAGTTCGAGGACGGTGTCCAGCCAGGTGCGGATCCAGGAGCCCTCCGGGGACTGGTCGCTGGACCGCTCCAGCTTGTCGACCTCCTTGAGGGCGGCCTCGCGGACCTTCTCGGGCAGGTCGGCGGCCTCCACGCGCGCGCGGTAGTCGTCGGACTCCTCGGCCGCGTCCTTGGAGTCGCCGTTGAGCTCGCGCAGTTCCTTGCGTACGGCTTCCAGCTGGCGGCGGAGCAGGAACTCGCGCTGCTGCTTGTCGACGCCCTCCTGGACGTCCTTGGCGATGGTCTCGGCGACGTCCTGCTCGGCGAGGTGGTCGCGCAGCTGCTGGGTGGCGAGCTTGAGGCGGGCGACCGGGTCGGCGGTCTCCAGCAGCTCGACCTTCTGATCGGTGGTCAGGAAGGGCGAGTAGCCGGAGTTGTCGGCGAGCGTGGAGACGTCGTCGATGGCCTGCACGCGGTCCACGACCTGCCAGGCGCCGCGCTTGCGCAGCCAGGCGGTGGCGAGGGCCTTGTACTCCTTGACCAGTTCGGTGACATGGCCGGGCTGCGGCTCGGGGACCGTCTCGTCGATGCGCGTGCCCTCGACCCACAGCGCCGCGCCCGGGCCGGTGGTGCCGGCGCCGATCTGCACACGGCCGCGACCGCGGATGAGCGCGCCCGGGTCGCCGTCGGCGAGTCGGCCGACCTGCTCGACGGTGCCGAGGACACCGGTGCTCGCGTAGGTGCCGTCGATCCGGGGCACCAGCAGGACCTTGGGCTTTCCGGGCTCGGAGCGGGCGGCGGCCTGGGCGGCCTCCACCGCGGCGCGCACATCGGCGTCGTTCAGATCGAGCGGGACCACCATCCCGGGCAGCACGACCTCGTCGTCGAGCGGCAGCACAGGCAGAGTGAGCAGTGTGGACGTCGAAGCCATGATCTCCCCTTCGGCACTCAAGTTGAGCTATGCCGACTCAATGCACGTGAGCCGCTGAATGTTCCCCCGGACCCGTTCGCTGTGAGCGATCACGTCTGTCGGGGTGCGTGACCGGCCGCGTATCGTCATCCCCGTAATAGTCACTCAAGCATTTCACTTATTACGAGGAGATGTCGTGGACGAGACCGTGCGGGCCTGGGTGGACGGGTGGGTCGTCTCGCGCGGGGCGGCCCCGCCGGTGCTGGAGCCCTGGGGCTGCACGATCGACATGGGCATGGACGGGCACGTCACCCGGCATGTCCTCGGCGGTACCGGCGAGGGTGTCGAGCGGGCGGCCGTACGCAAGGTCGCCGAGGCCGTGACCGGGGCCGGGGTCTGGCTCAAGGCGTTCCGGCATCCGGCCGTCGTCTCCGGCTGGCTGGACGACCGCTGGTGGATCGACCCCGAGCCCGGCTATCTGATGACGCTCCCCCTCACCCCGGCGACCGCCGAGGTGCCCCCGCTCCCGGAGGGCTACCGGCAGCACACCTGGTCGCGCGGCGGAGTCGTCCGCACCATGGTCGCCGGCCCCGACGGCTCCTGGGCGGCCCGCGGCCAGCTCGCCCCGACCGGCGCCACCGCGGTCGCCGACCAGATCGCCACCTCCCCCGCCCACC
>JABFXD010000814.1 GCA_013361925.1 Streptomyces sp.
AGGACGACGACGTTCTCGCCGTCGACGACGTAGGTGTCGTCGTGGGCGGTCCAGCCGTCCCAGTCCTGGCCCAGCTTCTCCATCACGTTGGCGGTGACACCCTCCGGGGTGCGATACGTGCCGGCGAGGGGGAAGCCCGCCATCTCCGTCCACTCCACGTCGGGGGCGAGGGTGGCGCGCAGGGCGTCGAGGTCACCGGCGGCGGAGGCCAGGTACTGGCGGCGTACGACGTCGGCGGGGGCGGGGGAGGTCGCGAACTCGGTCATGGTCAGCCCCACTTCATCTCGCCCTTGGCGACCTTCGCGCCGATCTGCGCGGCGATCAGCATGCCGTTGTCGGGGTAGCGGGCCACGAGCGCCTCGGTGAGCGCCGGGCCGTCGGCGGCCTTGCCGAGCTCCTCCTCGAAGGCCACGAGGTAGTCGCGGGTGGCGGTGATGGCGGTGGCGTCGGCGGCGGTGCCGGGCAGCCGGTGACCGGGCACGACCAACTGCGGGTCGAGGGCGGCCATCTCGTCCAGGAGCTTGATCCAGGCGGCGCGGGACTCGGGGGTGGCGGTGTCGGCGACCCAGACGTGCTCCTGCTGGAAGAGCAGGACGCCGCCGAGGAGGGCGCGGTGCCCGGCCTGCCACAGGTAGTGGCGGTCCGGCAGTTCGGGGGTGCCGCCCCGCAGTTCGAAGCGGTGGCCTTCGAGGGTGAGGTCGCCGCTCAGCGGCTCCAGCTCGACCAGGCGGGTGGGCAGGTTGGGGCCGAGCGCGGCCCAGGCCTTGAGCTTGCCCTCGTAGGAGTGCTGGATGTGCTCGATGACGATCGGCGTGGCGAGGAACTTCGCCTCGGGGAAGGCGTCGGCGACGACCTCGGCGCCGAAGTAGAAGTCGGGGTCGGCGTGGCTGACGAACACGGTGGTGAGCGTCTTGCCGGAGTCGAGGATCTCGGCGACCAGGCGGTGGCCGTCGGCGCGGGTGAAGGCGGCGTCGACGAGGAGGGCCTCGCTCTCGCCGGTGACGAGCGTGGCGGTCTTGTTCTTGCTGCCGGCCGGGAAGTCGAGGTCGAGGACCTTGAAGTCGAGCGTGCTCATCGAGGACTCCTTCAGGAGAGGGGACGGGGTGGGGACGGGGTGGGGACGGGGAGCGGGGTCAGTGGATGCGGAGGGACGCCAGACGCCGGTCCACGTCGTCCGCGGTGGCGTGACCGTGCGCGAGGACGGTGGCGAGGTCGCCGTCGATGCCGAGGAGGGTGGGGAAGCCGGTGACGCCGAGTGCGGCGGAGCGGCGGAAGTCGGCCTCGGCCGCGTCCTGCGCTTCGGGCGCCTCGAAGGCGGCGACGACGGCGTCGGCGTCCAGACCGGCGGCCTCGGCGACCTTCCGGTAGGTGGCGGGGTCGGAGAGGCTCAGACCATCCACGTAGAAGGCACGCTGGAGGGCGACGGCGAGGTCGGCGACCCGGTCGGGGGCGGCCTGGCGCAGGGCGGCGACGCCGCGGGCGGCGGCCTCGGAGTCCATCACGAAGGAGCCGTCGGCGATCAGCCGGTCGTAGGCGGCCCCGAACTCGGCGCCGGTCAGCTCGGCGATCTGGGCGTTGGCGCCCTGGACGTACCCGAACTCACGGATCGGCACCCGGCGCGACCCGGTGAACAGGCCGCCCGAGACGACCTCGACAGGCAGCCCGGGGTGGCGGGAGACGACCTCGCGCAGGGTCCCGGAGAACCCGTGCGACCAACCGCAGTAAGCATCGAAGACGTAGACGAGCTTCATCGAGGACCTCGGCAAAGGGTGTGGGGCGCCCGCCGGAAGCGAGCATTTCACCTGACACAACAGTAACTGAGCCGTCAGGTATTTCCCCGGCGAGGTGACCGGCGGTGTGACAGCCGCCACACCGGAGCGCCGTCAGCCAGTGAACCAGCGCCGCCCACCACCCGCAGGTCGGCGAAGCCGACCGGCCGATGCCCGGCCTCAGGGCAGCCGAGGCAGCACATCCCGCGCGGAGTGACTCAGGATGCGCAGATCCTCCGCGAACCGGTCATGGTCCTCGGCCGGCAGCGGCGCCAGGAAGTAACGCCGGATGTTCTCCACGTGCACCCGCGAGGCCCGCACCGCGGTCCGCTCCCCCAACTCGGTCAGCCGCACCAGCCGCCCCCGCCGGTCACCCGGGTCCTCGGCGCGCTCGACGAGCCCGGCCGCCTCCATCCGGTCGACCAGCCGGGTGGCGCCGCCGGTCGTCAGCACCTGCTCCTGGGCGACGGCCCGCATGGACAGCCCGGCCCCCTCGGCCCGCCCGAGGATGAGCAGCACCTCGAACATCAGATGGCTGATCCCGCACTCCTCCTCCAGGGCCCGGCCCAGGAGGTACTCCAGCCGGTTGGCCGCCCCCTGGAGCCGCCCGAAAGCCAGCACCAGCGGATTGTCGGCGGCCTCCTTCGCCGTAGAGATCTCAGCCCGCTCGTCCACGTCCCGTCGCCCTTCCCGTTCACCCACGTGCGATCCACCGATCATGCCGTGCGCACGGACCGGCGCGCCCGCCTTCCTACGCGGGACCGAACACCGACGGCCGCACATCGCCCCCGGCGGGTCCGACGTCGCCCTCCGCCCAGGCGGGGTCGTAGGCGCAGGGCACACTCGCACCCCCCATGAAGTACTCACGGTCCGGGAACCAGGTGAAGGACATCCGCTCGTCGCCGTCGTCCCGCCGCACGAACAGGCTCCAGTCCTGGCCGTCCGTCCCCTCCCGATACGACGTGACCTCCCAGCCGTCGTCGATCAGCCGCTCGTGCAGTCGCCGCAGCCCGGGCACGGCCCGGCTCGCCGGCACATCGTCCAGGGCCCAGTCGTGGCTCATGGTGGAGGCACCGTCGACGGTCCTGTCGTCCAGGCCCAGCAGCCCCCCGTCGTAGCAGAACCCGGAGTCGAAGGTGTTCTGCGTACTGACGCCGACCTTCTCGACGCCCGGCCGCACGGTCCGGGTGAACCCCAGGACGCCGTACGCCTCCTGGGACCGTTCGAAGGCCCGCTCCGCCATCTCCTCCGGCGC
>JABFXD010000073.1 GCA_013361925.1 Streptomyces sp.
ACGGCGGCGGAACTCCGCCTGAAGGCCGCGTTCCTCGGACGTTCCAGGGGCGGGCAGACCAGCTGGCGAGCGCCGATCCGACGCTCGCCAGGTTGCGTGAGTGCTGCGGCAGGGCTCAGGACACGCTCTTGTATGCCTGCCAGCCGGTCGCGATCTTCGCGCGGGAGCCGAACGACCCTGTCCCGTTTCCGTTGTTGCGCCACACGTTGCCGGAGGTGTCGCGGGAGATGATGTCGGCCTTGCCGTCGCCGGTGATGTCCCCGATGCCCACGACCCTGTTGTATGAGCCGCCCCAGGCCGAGAACAGCTTCACGCGCGCCTTGAAGGTGCCCTGGCCCGTCCCGGTGTAGCGGTACAGGTTGTTGGACTTGTCCTGGGCGATCAGGTCGCCGATGCCGTCGCCGTTGAGGTCTCCGACGCCCACGATCTTCTTGTACGTCTTCCAGTTGTCGTAGAGCTTGACGCGGGCGGAGAGCTTGCCGGTGCTGGTGCCCTTGTAGAGGTAGACGGCGCCGGTGGTGGAGTTGCGGGCGATCAGGTCGGGGCGGCCGTCGCCGGACATGTCCCCGGGCGAGGTCAGCAGGTCGTACTGGTTCCAGCCCTTGCCGAGCGAGATGTGCGGGGTGCTGGTGAGGAAGGCCTGGCCGCGCATGGTCCGGTACACCCGCAGTTCGCCGCTGCTGAACCGGACGAGGACGTCGTTGCGGCGGTCGCCGTTCAGGTCCCCGAAGGGGACCAGGGTCACGGAAGTGGGCCAGCCCGAGGCGGACATGGGCTTGCCGAGGGCTCCCGTCCCGTTGCCGGGCCGGTAGCTGATGACACCGGAGGAGCTGAGGGTCATGGCGTCGCCGATCCCGTCGGGTGCCCAGGTACCGCCGTTGGTGAAGTCGTGGCGTACGGCGGTTCCGACGGACACCTGCACGGTCCGGGACACCGTCAGCGCCGGCCCCGAACCGTCGGCGGGCGGAGCCGTCACCTTGAAGGTGTACGTGCCGTTGGGGACGAGCGCGCCCTTGCTGTCGCGCATGTCCCAGCGCGCGGTCAGGTTGCCCTGCACCGCGCCGCCGGAGAGCGTACGGACCACAGCGCCGGTGGCCTTGCTGGTGAGCGTCGCGGTCCAGGAGGCGGCGGGCTTGGAGAGCAGTCCGCGCCACTGCCACCACGGGCTGCTCGCCGCGCTGCTCTCCGACGTGTTGTCGGTCGCCTGCGTCTCGATGGCGGCAAGGCTCTGGGGGGCGACCCCGCTGGGGACGAGGTGGATGCGCTGGTCCGCGTCGACGTAGGCCGCGGGTCCGCCGAACTTGTCCACGGTCCAGGTCACCCCGCGCAGGCTGGCCGTGCCCGCCGCGAGGTCGCCGATCTTGCGGGTGGTGGCGGTGCCGTCGGTGAAGGCGGTCAGGAGCAGCGCGCCGGCCGAGGTGTCGTGCCGTACGACGTAGCCGTCGCCGAGCAGGGCCTCGCCGGAGGGGACGGTGATGCTCTTCTTCGCCGTACGGTCGTACACGCCGGCCGTCGCGGTCGGGCCGCAGGACCAGTAGATCCAACGGCCCACCGTCTGCAGCTCCTTGGGGACGCACGGGGCGCCGGTGCTGACGGTGTCGGTGGTCTTGCCGGTCTTGAGGTCCTTGGCGGTGACGACGCCGTTGCTGGAGCCCGGCGTCCACAGCTTGGTGCCCCATACGGAGGCGGCGGTGACGGAGCGGGTGAGGATGGGCTGCAGATCGGAGTAGACGCCGAGGTCGCCGACGTACTGCTTGGCGGGGGAGGAGCCGTTGACGATCGCGTAGCGGCCGGTGATGTCGAGGACGTTTCCGGCGGCCGAGGGCACGAAGAAGCCCGACTCGTTGTCGAGGGACTGCACGATGGAGCCATGGGGATCGGGGTCGGCGGTGAAGGTCACCGTTTTCCCGTCGCCGGTGGTGTAGGGGCCCGCTCCGCGGTTGTTCCAGGTCTGCCAGGTCGGCGCGCTCGGTGTTCCGTCGGGGGCGATCCGGCGGGTGTAGTAGGCGCCCAGGAAGCTGCTGTCGGCCTCGTCGGTGGCCAGGGTGCCGTTCTGCAACGACAGCCGGTCGATCTTCGCGGCCACGGACGGTACGGCGGTCAGCTCTGTCAGCGTCGGGGCAGCGGCCCCCGTGTCGGTGACTCTGCGGACGGCCCAGTGCCCGGCATCGGTGCCGCCGGCGGCGAGCAGGCTGCCGTCGGGTGCGGTGACGAGGGAGGTGTTCGCGTGCCGGAGCAGGGTGATCGGGTCGCCGCCGGTGAGCGGGACGGCCATCAGCCGCTCGCCGGACTTGTCGACCCAGTTGCTCGGGTCCGACGGGACGGAACGGGCCACCACCAGCCACCGCCCGGCGATGCCCACCGACGGGGTGCCCTCCGTGCCGGGCAGTGGCACGGTCGTCTCGGCGGCGGACAGGTCGGTTCGGTCCAGAACGTGGGCCGTCGTGGCGTCGGACCACCACACCAGCCGGTCGGCGCTCAGCGCGACCCCGGTCGGGGCGATGGGAACGGTCACGGCGTCGGTGACTTGCGCGGTGGCGAGGTCCACGAGCGCCAGGCGCCGCTCGCCGGTTGCCAGGCGGTAGCCGATGACGGCGGTTTCGTCGTCGCCGCCCAGGACGTTGAAGCTGGAGGTGAGCCCGGTCGGCCATCCGTCGACGAGGGTGCCGTCGGCGGGAGCGCCGTCACCAAAGAGCCACAACACGCGGTAGCCGTCGGCGTCCTGAGCCTGCGTCAGCACGTGATTGCCGAAGGTGGCCCGGTACGTGCCGTGGGTGAGAGCGATGTCCCTGGCGGTACCGGCGGACAGATCCCGCAGGACCACCTTCTGGGTGGGCGAGACCACGTCGGTCACGACGTCGGACGAGGACCCCAGATACCCGGGCAGTTCGAGCCGGGCCAGGCTGCCCAACTCGGTTGTCGTGCCGGTGTCGTACGACGTCCACAGATAGCCGGAACGGCCTTCCTGGACGTGCAGATAGCCGCTGGGGCCGGCGACGTGGATCCGGTCCCCGCGCG
>JABFXD010000479.1 GCA_013361925.1 Streptomyces sp.
GCTGCTCGGGGAGGAGGGGATGACGCCGGGTCAGGTCCTGGGGGCCGGGGTGGACGTCCTCGCGCGGAGGGTGAGCGTCCTGCCGGGCCCGCGGCTGCCCTACGGAGAGGTGGGGCCGGGGCTGAGCGTGGTGAAGGTGCGGGCGGCGCGGCCCGAGCCGCCGACACTGCACGTGGCGACGGTGGGCTTCGACGTCGACGCCCTGCACGACCTCCTCGAACTTCACCGGCTGTTCGGTCTCACGACGGCCATGGACACGGGCAGGGGCCACTTCCCCGGCATCAGCGCCGGCACTCCCCTGGCCGTCGAGTCGGCCAAGCAGACCGCCATGGCCCGGTTCACCGCCCTGGGGTTCCGCGCCGGCGCGGTGACGGCGTTCGGCGCGGCCGGGGCCGGCATCCCCGAACTCCGCTGGATCACCACCCGGGTCGACGCCCGCTTCGACCGCCCCTTCGGCTTCCTCGCCGTCCACCGCCACTCACGGCTCGTGCTGTCGGCGGGCTGGGTCACGGAGCCGGCGGAGTATGCCGAAGAGCCCGAATACCCCGCATACGACGAGGACGACGAGGACGACGAGGACGACGAGGACTTCTGAGGGTGATCGACGCGGTCAACGCGGGGCGACGGGGGCGGCCCGGGACCGGGAACCCGAGCCGGGCCACGAGTCGAAGCGGGCCTGTGCCACCTTCGACCGCCCCTTCGGCTTCCTCGCCGTCCACCGCGCGTCCCGGCTGGCCCTCGCGGCGGGCTGGATCACCGACCCGACGCTTTTCCGCGAGGACACGAACCTCGGCCAGGGCGCGGCTAGGGCCTGTCCGGCGGATCAGGTCGCAGGAAAGCCGCGGGGCCTCATCGACGCAGGTGAGCGGGGGCGATGGGGGTGCCCCCGCGCGAGGTTGTTCGAGCGTGGGGGAGCGTCGGAATGCAAGGCGGAGGAGGGCGGCGACGCGGAGAGTCGGCAACCGACGACAACGCCGCAGGCCGGCGTGCCAGCCCCCGCGTCTGCGGCATGATCCGCCGGACAGGCCCTAGGCGTCGAACGCCGTCGCCCGTGCGTCCTTCTCCCACGGCGTGATGTCCTCGCGGACCTGGTCGAGGTGGCCGAGGACCGCGGTGACACCGTCGTCGCCGAGCGGGAGGCGGAGCGGAGTGCGGTCGGAGCGGAGGGCGGCCAGGATCAGGGCGGCCGCCTTGGCCGGGTCGCCTGGCTGGGTGCCGCCGCCGTCGGCGACGAAGCCGCGGGTGGCGCTGACCTTGGGGTAGACGCCGCTGTCGGTGCTGACGCCCGCCCGGTCCTTCTCGAACAGCCCGGTCCGAAAGGCCCCCGGCTCGACGATCAGCACCTTGATCCCGAACTCGGCGACCTCGTCCGCGAGCGCCTCGGACATCCCCTCCAGCGCGAACTTCGTACCGCTGTACGCCGAGAAGCCCGCGAAGGACATCTGCCCGCCCATGCTGCTCAGCTGCACGATCGCGCCCGAGCGGCGCTCCCGCATGGCCGGCAGGACGGCCCGCACCAGGGCCGCCGGCCCGAAGACATGCACGTCGAACAACGCCCGCAGCTCGTCCTCGCCGGTCTCCTCGAAGGCACCGACGTGAGTGCGGCCCGCGTTGTTGACCAGGACGTCGATCCGGCCGTGCCGGGCCACCACGTCCCGTACCGCCGCCTCGGCCGCCGCCGTGTCGGCGACGTCCAGGCGCAGCGCCTCCACCTGGTCGGGGTGGGCGGCCACCAGGTCGTCCAGCGCCTCGGGGCGACGGGCGGCGCCCACGACCACGTCACCGTCGGCGAGGGCCGCCTCGGCGATCGCCCGCCCGAATCCGCTGCTCGCGCCGGTGATGAGCCACACCTTGTTCATGACCGCTCCCGTCACACTCTTGTGGGTCCGTCTTCCGTGCACCAGCTTGCTGCGGTGGACGGTTGCCCGTCCAAGACCCACGGTGATAACCGATGGGCATGACGACCGATGTGCATCTGCGGGACCTGCGCTACTTCCTCACGGTGGCCGAGGAGCTGCACTTCACCCGGGCCGCCGAGCGGCTGTACGTGTCCCAGCCCGCGCTGAGCAAGCAAGTGCGGTCCCTTGAACGGCAGTTGGACGCCGAGCTGTTCCGGCGCGACCGGCACGGCGTGGCGCTCACCGCGGCGGGCGAGGCGCTGTTGCCGTATGCCCGAAGGGTGTTGGACGGTTGGGCGGAGGGGACGGCGGCGCTGGACGCGGTCCGCACGGCGGGGCGGAGCACGCTCACCGTCGGGATGAGCACCAGCCCCGGGCGCGGCGGGCTGCTGCCGGCGATCCGCTCCCGTTTCACCGCCGCGCACCCGGAGGCGACGGTACGGCTGCGCCAGGTGAGCTGGGAGGACCCGACGGCGGGGCTGGCCGCCGGTGACGTCGATGTGGCCTTCGTCTGGCTGCCGTTGCCGGACGCGGAGCGCTACGCGTGGACGGTGGTCGCCGAGGAACCCCGGCTGATCGCCCTCCCGGAGAGCCATCCGCTGGCCTCCCGCACGGAGATCGACTTCGCCGACCTGGCCGACGAACCGTTCCTCGCCCTGCCCGAGAGCGCCGGCCCGCTGCGCGACCACTGGCTCGCCCTCGACTCCCGCGCCGGCCGCCCGGCCCGCGTCGGCGCGGAGATCGCCGGTACGGAGGAGACGTACGAGGCCCTGGTGGCCGGCCTCGGCATCTGCCTCGTGGCCACGGGCAACGCGCCCCTGATCACCCTGGGCGGGGTGGTGACCCGGCCGGTGCGCGGGGTGTCACCCAGCCGGTACGCGCTGGCGTGGCGGAGGGGCGAGCGGAGGGCGCTGGTACGGGCCTATGCGGACGCGGGGCGGGGGGTGGCGGAGCGCTCTGGGTGACATGGCGGACATGGGCAGGCAGACCCGGTCGGTCTCAGCCCGGGTTCCGGACGGTATCCCGGAAGGCGATCGGGGTCTGTCCGGTGCGTTGGTGGAAGTACTTGCTGAAGTGGGTCGCGCTGGCGAAGCCGAGGTGGCCGGCG
>JABFXD010000558.1 GCA_013361925.1 Streptomyces sp.
CCGGTCATGAACGCCGACGACCTGCAGAAGGGGTTGTCCCAGCTGCGGTAGCTCCCGTCAGCTGAAGATGATCATCGAGCCCTGTGCCAGGCTCCGGGTCGCCGCCGCGTGCAGGCCCAGCCAGACGTGCCGTTCACGGGAGAAGGGGCTCGGGTCGTACGGCGCGGGGACCGCCGGCTCCTCCAACTCCGTGGGGCCCAGGGGCGGCTGGGGTGCCGCCGGGGGGTTGGCGGGGTCTATGCCGATCGACGGGGCGACCAGCTGAAGCTCCCGCAGCAGGGTCTGCGCGGAACCCAAGGGGCCGCCGCCCGCGAGGAGTTCGTCGTTGGCCAGCGGGTGCGGGAAGTCGACGGGGACGTACGCGCCCGCGTGGTCGTAGTGCCAGACCAGGTGCGACTGCTGGGCGGTCGCCTCGAACATCTCCAGCAACTGCTCGTAGTCCCCGCCCAGTTCGTCGACCGGCGTGACGGGCAGGCCGCAGACCTGGAGCAGATACGCGCGGCGCAGGAAGTGCAGGGCGTCGTAGTCGAAGCCGGCCACCGGGGCGACCTCGCCGGACAGGCCCGGCATGTACTGGTACACCGGCACCGGCGGCAGGCCGGACTCGGCCAGCACCTTGTTGTACTGCGCGAGTTCCTCGGCGAACGGGTTGTCGGGCGTGTGGCACAACACGTCGACGAGCGGTACCAGCCACAGGTCACAGGCCAAAGAGGGCTCCTCGGATAGCTCGGTGCGGCACGGCGGTCATAGCTCCGTGTAGCGAAGCGGTCAGGGAAGAGTAGTCGTGAACGTCCCATACCCAAAGCCGGTGCGCATCGTTCATTCCCCGGCCAGGCGCTCGATGACCGCGAGGGACTGCGCGTTGTACGCGCCGACGATCTCCCGGGCGGCGGCGGTGTCACGGCGGACCAGGGCGTCGACCAGCTCGGTGTGGTCGGCCCACAGCTGTCCGCGCAGATCGGTCAGCCGGCGCAGATGCTGCACCGCGCACACCCAGGACTGCACGCGCAGCCGGTGCAGGAAGTCGGCGAGGTAGGGGTTGCCGAAGACCGAGCTCAACTCGCGCCAGAACCGCAGGTCATAGCCGATCAGCACGGTGAGGTCACCGGCCGCGGCCGCCCGCTGCGCCTCCTCGCCCCGGCGCCGCACCCCGGTGAGGACGGCGAGGACGCGGGTGCCGTCGGGGTCGTTCACAAAGCCCTTGTGACCGCGGTCCAGGGCCTGGAACATGCCGTCGATGACGAGGCTGCGGGCCTCGATGATGCCGCGGTAGTCCTCGACCGAGTACTCGTGGACCCGGAAGCCGCGATGCTGGTCGGCCTCCAGCAGTCCTTGAGCGGCGAGATCGACGAGCGCCTCGCGCACCGGGGTGGCGGACACCCCGTACTGCTCGGCGATCTCCTTGACCGTGAACTCCTGCCCCGGCTGGAGCCGGCCGCCCAGCACCTCGTCGCGAAGCGCGTCGGCGATCTGCTGCCGCAGGGTGTTGCGGGTCACGGCGCCGTTGCCGCTGCTGCCGGGCATGGTCGGGCCTCTCCCTGGGGGCGTTCGGGTGGCGTGCACGTACATGTCTACGAGCACGCCACCTTACGCGTTCGGGTTTCCCGTGGTTACCCGCGCAGCGACCCTCAGGGCGCCCCCCCGCGGCTACTCCGTGTACTCGTCCGCCACGGAGAGCGCCGCGTCCAGTGCGGACAGGCCTTCCTTGAGCTCGGACTCGGACACGTTGCACGGCGGCACCACATGGGTGCGGTTCATGTTGATGAACGGCCAGATGCCGTGCTTCTTCGCGGCGGCGCCGAACGCGGCCATCGGGGCGTTGGCCTCCCCGGCCGCGTTGTACGCCACCAGCGGCTCGCGGGTCTCCTTGTTCTTCACCAGGTCCAGCGCCCAGAACATGCCGACGCCGCGCACCTCGCCGACGGAGGGGTGCCGCTCGGCGAGCTCGCGCAGGGCGGGCTCGACGACGGCCGCCCCCAGGTTCTTGGCGTTCTCGACGACACCCTCCTCCGCCATGACGTTGATCGTCGCGACGGCGGCGGCACAGGCCAGCGGATGCCCGGAGTACGTCAGACCACCGGGGTAGGGCCGCTTCCCGAAGGTCTCCGCGATGGCGCCGGAGATGGCGACACCGCCGAGCGGGACGTACCCGCTGTTCACACCCTTGGCGAAGGTCATCAGGTCGGGCACGACGTCGAACAGATCCGCCGCGAACCACTCACCGGTCCGCCCGAACCCGGCCATGACCTCGTCGAGGACGAAGACGATCCCGTACTTGTCGCAGATCTCGCGCACCCCGGCGAGATAGCCGGGCGGCGGCACCATGATCCCGGCCGTGCCGGGGATGGTCTCCAGGATGATCGCGGCGACGGTCGCCGGCCCCTCGAAGGCGATCGTGGTCTCCAGGTGCTCCAGCGCCCGGGCACACTCCTGCTCCTCGGTCTCCGCGTAGAAACGGGAGCGGTAGAGGTACGGCGCCCAGAAGTGCACGACACCGGCGGAGCCACTGTCGGAGGCCCAGCGGCGCGGGTCACCGGTGAGGTTGATCGCCTGCTGGGTACCACCGTGGTACGACCGGTACGCGGAGAGCACCTTGGGGCGCCCGGTGTGCAGCCGGGCCATCCGCACGGCGTGCTCGACGGCGTCGGCCCCGCCGTTGGTGAAGAAGATCTTGTCCAGGTCGCCGGGCGTCCGCTCGGCGATCAGCCGGGCCGCCTCCGAGCGGGCCTCGATCGCGAACGCGGGCGCGAACGTGGACAGGGTCGCGGCCTGCTCCTGGATCGCGGCGACGACCTTCGGGTGCTGGTAGCCGATGTTGGTGTAGACGAGGCCACTGGTGAAGTCCAGGTACCGCTTGCCGTCGTAGTCCCAGAAGTACGACCCCTCCGCGCCGGCGACGGCGAGCGGGTCGATGAGCTCCTGCGCGGACCAGGAGTGGAACACATGAGCACGGTCCGCGGCCTTCACGGCGGCGCCGACCTCGGGGTTGGGCTGAGGGGTCATGC
>JABFXD010000786.1 GCA_013361925.1 Streptomyces sp.
CCGTCTGGACGGGGTGCCGGTCTGTTCGTGTCTGGTCGCGGCGGGCCAGGTGGAAGGCCGCGAGGTCGTCACCGTCGAGGGGCTGGCCGACTACGCCAAGCAGCGCTCCTGTGGCTCCACTTGTGGAACTCCGCTCGACGAGGCGAAGCAGTGGGCCGCCAAGGGCCAGGACTCGAAGACCGGCGAGGGCACCGAACTCTCCCCGATCCAGCAGGCGTTCATCGACGCCGGCGCCGTACAGTGCGGCTTCTGCACCCCGGGTCTGCTGGTCGCGGCCGACGAGATGCTGGAGCACAACCCGAACCCGACCGACGCGGACATCCGCGAGGCGCTGTCGGGCAACCTGTGCCGCTGCACCGGCTACGAGAAGATCATGGACGCGGTCCGCCTCGCGGCCGCCCGGCAGTCCGAGGGGGTCTGAGCATGCCCACCACCGGCGCTCCCACCAAAATCACCCAGGGTTCCAAGACCAAGGGCGGCATCGGCGAGTCCACGCTCCGCCCGGACGGCACCCTCAAGGTCACCGGCGAGTTCGCGTACTCGTCCGACATGTGGCACGAGGACATGCTCTGGGGCCAGATCCTGCGCTCCACGGTCGCGCACGCCGAGATCGTGTCCATCGACACGAGCGAGGCACTCGCCCTGCCGGGTGTCTACGCCGTCATGACGTACGACGACCTGCCGACCGACGTGAAGAACTACGGCCTGGAGATCCAGGACACCCCGGTGCTCGCGCACGGCAAGGTACGCCACCACGGTGAGCCGGTCGCCATCGTCGCCGCCGACCACCCGGAGACCGCGCGCCGCGCCGCCGCCAAGATCAAGGTCGACTACCGCGAGCTGCCCGTCATCACCGACGAGGCCTCCGCGACCGCGCCGGACGCGATCCTGGTCCACGAGGGCCGCGACGACCACCACATCGGTCACGTCCCGCACCCCAACATCGTGCACCGCCAGCCGATCATCCGCGGCAACGCCGAACAGGCCGCTCGGCGCGCCGACTTCGTCGTCAAGGGCGAGTACACCTTCGGCATGCAGGACCAGGCCTTCCTCGGCCCCGAGTCGGGTCTCGCGGTGCCGGACGAGGACGGCGGCGTCCACCTCTACATCGCCACCCAGTGGCTGCACAGCGACCTCAAGCAGATCGCCCCGGTCCTCGGCCTGCCCGAGAGCAAGGTCCGGATGACGCTGTCCGGCGTCGGCGGTGCCTTCGGCGGCCGCGAGGACATCTCGATGCAGATCCACGCCTGTCTGCTGGCGCTGCGCACCGGCAAGCCGGTCAAGATCGTCTACAACCGCTTCGAGTCCTTCTTCGGCCACGTCCACCGCCACCCGGCGAAGCTCTACTACGAGCACGGGGCCACGGCTGACGGCAAGTTGACGCACGTCAAGTGCCGTATCGTCCTCGACGGCGGCGCCTACGCCTCCGCGTCCCCCGCGGTCGTCGGCAACGCCTCCTCCCTCTCGATCGGCCCGTACGTGGTCGACGACGTCGACATCGAGGCCATCGCCCTCTACACCAACAACCCGCCCTGCGGCGCCATGCGCGGCTTCGGCGCGGTCCAGGCGTGCTTCGCCTACGAGGCCCAGATGGACAAGCTCGCCGACCAGGTGGGCATGGACCGGGTCGCGTTCCGTCAGCTCAACGCGATGGAGCAGGGCACGATCATGCCGACCGGCCAGCCGGTCGACTCACCGGCCCCGGTCGCCGAACTCCTGCGCCGCGTCAAGGCGATGCCGCTCCCGCCCGAGCAGCAGTGGCTCGCGGCCGGCGAGCAGGCCGACGTACGGCAGCTGCCCGGCGGTCTGTCCAACACCACGCACGGCGAGGGTGTCGTCCGCGGTGTCGGCTACGCGGTCGGCATCAAGAACGTCGGCTTCTCCGAGGGCTTCGACGACTACTCCACCGCCAAGGTCCGCATGGAGGTCGTCGGCGGCGAGCCCGTCGCCACCGTCCACACGGCCATGGCGGAGGTCGGCCAGGGCGGCGTCACCGTCCACGCGCAGATCGCCCGCACCGAGCTGGGCGTCACGCAGGTGACCATCCAGCCGGCCGACACACAGGTGGGCAGCGCCGGTTCGACCTCGGCCTCACGCCAGACGTACGTCACCGGCGGCGCGGTCAAGAACTCCTGCGAGCTGGTCCGCGAGAAGGTACTGGAGCTCGGCCGCCGCAAGTTCGGCTCGTACCACCCGGCTTGGGCGACGGCGGAGCTGCTCCTGGAGGGCGGCAAGGTCGTCACCGACGGCGGCGAGGTCCTCGCGGACCTGGCCGAGGTGCTGGAGGGCGAGACCGTCGAGGTGGAGGCCGAGTGGCGGCACCGCCCGACCGAGGCCTTCGACCTCCGCACCGGCCAGGGCTTCGGCCACGTCCAGTACTCCTTCGCCGCGCACCGCGCGGTCGTCGAGGTGGACACCGAACTCGGCCTGGTCAAGGTCATCGAGCTGGCCTGCGCCCAGGACGTCGGCAAGGCGCTCAACCCGCTGTCCGTCATCGGCCAGATCCAGGGCGGCACCACCCAGGGACTCGGCGTCGCGGTGATGGAGGAGATCATCGTCGACCCCAAGACCGCCAAGGTCAGGAACCCGTCCTTCACGGACTACCTGATCCCCACCATCCTCGACACGCCCACCATCCCCGTGGACGTGCTCGAACTCGCCGACGACCACGCCCCGTACGGGCTCCGTGGCATCGGCGAGGCCCCCACCCTGTCGTCGACCCCGGCCGTCCTCGCGGCGATCCGGAACGCGACCGGGCTGGAACTCAACAGGACGCCGGTCAGGCCCGAACACCTCACGGGCACGGCGTAACCGCCCAGTTGAAGCTCTCCGGGCGGCGCAGGGAACGTCACAACCTCCACCGCGCCGCCCGGAGCACCAAGTCCCGCACCGCTCGCGGAACTTGACCGAGTACCCGTACCACATCTGTTCGTTCGTCTCGGGCCGTCCCCCGGGTCGTGCGGCCGAAGCACCTTCCCAAATCCCGCAGCCGCAAGGGC